>JANNDB010000715.1:0-2737 GCA_031387285.1 Betaproteobacteria bacterium
GGGCGCCGTCAGGCCATAACCATCGCGCACCCGGTCGGGCACGATGTAGTGCACATGCTGGGCACCCAGCAAGCGCAAACCGCGCAGGCCGACCGCGCAGGCAGTGGCGCCGTCGCAGTCGTAGTCGGCCACGATGCACAGGCGCCGGTTGGCCGCAATGGCGTCGGCGAGCAAAGTCGCCGCCTGTTGGGCACCAAGCAGTCCGCCCGGGGGCAGCAGGCGCGCCAGCGCGTTGTCGAGTTCATCCATCGCCGACACGCCCCGGGCTGCGTAAAGCCGCGCCAGCACCGGGTGCACACCGGCCTGTTCAAGCGCCCAGACCGCGCGCGGCGGGACTTCACGTACGGAAATTTTCATAGGGGTTCGAGCAACTGTGCCAGTGTCACAGGCCGCAAGCGGGCCTGCAGACGTCCTACCAGGCCCCGCCTGGCCGGACCCAGGCGGATGCTGGCGCGCGCGCCACACAGGGTCATGGAGGCATTTTGCTCCGGGTCGCCCAGCGCCTGGCACAGGGCGCGGCATTCTGCCGCGTCGATCTGCTTCCAGGCCGCCTGCCAGGCGTCTGCGTCGCCGAGCAGCGCCGGCTGGCGCAGCGCCCCGGCTTCTACAAGTTCCCCGGCCGGGCGCGCGATGCGGCCCGCCGGCAGGCACCCGCTGCCGTGTATCCAGAACGAGTTGACGGCCATGGCGCCTCGTGCCTGGCGCGCGTCGTTGACCGTGTGCGTGTAGAGAAGCATCTGCATTTCACTTTGCAGGCGGCGCAACGGCGCGGCATCCGGCATCCACGGGCGGATATCGCGCCCGGCGGCGCGGTCCAGTGAGGCGCTGGCCAGCGCTTCGAAGACAGACCCGCGTGCCAGCCAGCGCCCCGGGCTTTCGTACTCCAGGTCGATTCCGTCCTGCTTGAAGTAGGGCGCCATGGCTTGCAGCAGCTCCATGGACTCGGACGACGCCAGGTTGAGCTGGGCCGGGTCGACCAGCTGGATGTGGTTCGAGCCGGCGATGAGATGCACCGGCGAGATCCATGCAAAGGCCGCGTCGCCGGCGCCTTGTCTGGTCGCTGCCGCCGCCACCGCCGCCCACGGGATGTTGCCGCGCGCGTCACACGCAATACCGAGCAAGCCCGCCCTGACATGTTCATGCGGCATCGACAGGTCACCTTCGGGCAGCCGCGCGATCGGGGCAATGGCCAATTCACGCAGCAGCACCTGCAGGTTGGGCAACTGCTGCATGGGCAGCGCGGGCAGGCCTTGCGGAAAACCGGGCGCGGCAAACGGGATCACGAGGTGCATGGGGCTATTGTCCGTCGATGCCACAATCGGGGTCGTCCCATGTCCGAACCCCGCCGTCCCCTGGTAAGCGCCTGATGCAGTTGCCCTACGAGCTCGTACTGGGCTGGCGCTACACCCGCGCGGGCCGTACCACGCGGCGCAACGGTTTCATCAATTTCATTTCCGGCGTTTCCATGCTTGGCATTGCGCTGGGTGTGGCCGCTCTCATCATCGTGCTCAGTGTGATGAACGGCTTCCAGAAGGAGGTGCGCGATCGCATGCTGGGCGTGGTGTCGCATATCGAGATCTTTGCGCAGGGCGGAGTGGCGCTCCCGAATCTGGAGCGCAGCCTGTCCGAAGCCGGCGAGAACCCGCAGGTGATTGGCGTGGCGCCGTTTGTGGCGGCCCAGGGTTTGCTGGCGCGCGGCGAGGACATGAAGGCCACGCTGGTGCGCGGCATCGACCCGGCGCGTGAACCCGAAGTCACCGATCTGGGCCTGGCCTTGCGCAGCGCCGGTCTGGCGCGTCTGGTGCCGGGCGACTTTTGCGTGGTGGTGGGCGCCGAACTGGCGCGTGCCCTTGGAGCGCGGGTAGGGGACAAGGTGACCCTGATCACGCCCAGCGGCCAGATCACGCCGGCGGGCGTGGTGCCGCGCCTCAAGCAGATGACGGTGGTCGGCCTGTTCGACTCCGGGCACTTCGAATACGACTCGGCGCTGGTGCTGATGCACATGGACGACGCGGCACGCCTCTATCGCCTGGAAGGCCCGACCGGCATACGTCTGAAACTGCGCGACCTGCACCAGGCGCGCAGCGTCGCCGCCGAACTCGCCAAGAGCATGAGTGGTGATCTGCTGATCCGTGACTGGACGCGCCAGAACCGCAGCTGGTTTGCCGCGGTGCAGGTCGAGAAGACCATGATGGCCATCATCCTCACGCTGATCGTCGCGGTGGCGGCCTTCAACCTTGTGAGCACGCTGGTGATGACGGTCACCGACAAACGTGCCGACATTGCCATTCTGCGCACACTGGGCGCGAGTCCGCGCAGCATCATGGGCGTGTTTGTGGTCCAGGGCGCGATGGTGGGCGTCATAGGCACGCTCGCCGGCCTCGCGTTGGGCCTGGCGGTCGCCTTCAACATCGACGTCATCGTGCCGGCGCTGGAACACCTGTTCAACGCGAGCTTCCTGCCCAAGGACATCTACCTCATCAGCCGCATGCCGAGTGACCCGCAGCGCGGCGACATCCTGCCGATTGCGCTGATCTCGCTGGTGTTGTCCTTCCTCGCCACCCTGTATCCGAGCTGGCGCGCCAGCAAGGTCAACCCGGCGGAGGCACTGCGGTATGAATGACGTGGTCGTGGAGGCGACCGGGCTGACCAAACGCTTCACCGAAGGGCGCCTCGATGTGACGGTTCTGCAGGGCGTCGACCTGCAGGTGCACCGTGGCGAGACGCTTGCCATCGT
>JANNDB010000738.1:0-1943 GCA_031387285.1 Betaproteobacteria bacterium
CGCCCAAGGCGACGTCTTCAGCATCATCGGGCCGAACGGGGCCGGAAAGACCAGCGTCTTCAATCTGCTGAACCGGATCTACCCGCGTGAGTCCGGGCAACTGCAGTTTCAGGGCCGCGACCTGGGCCTGCTCGAACCGCACGAGGTGGCCGGCGCCGGTATCGCGCGGACATTCCAGAACATCAAGCTGTTCGACAACGCCAGCGTGCTGACCAACCTCATGCTGTGCCGCTACCGCCACAATCGCGCCGGTGTGCTCGAGCAATGCCTGTTCCTGCCGGGTGCGCGCAAGCAGGTGCTGGCCGACCGGGAGCAGGTAGAGCGGGTGATCGACTTCCTCGAGATCGAACGGTATCGCGACAAACGCGCGGGCGACCTGTCCTATGGTGTGCGCAAGATCGTCGAGCTGGGCCGCGCGCTGGTCTCCGAACCCACGCTGCTGCTGCTGGACGAGCCCTCCTCCGGCCTGAGCCCTGAAGAGACGCTGGACATGGTGTTCTGGATCGAGGACATCCGCGACAAGCTGGGCATCACGGTGATGATGATCGAGCACGACATGAGCCTGGTGTCGTCGGTATCCAACCGAGTGCTGGCCGTCAACATGGGCGCCCGGCTGGCGATGGGTACGGCCGGGGAGGTGCAGGCCGATCCCGCCGTCATCGCAGCCTACCTCGGCGACGCGGTGCCAAGCCGCGTGGCCAGCTGAACCGGGCGACGTCGATGGCATTGCTTGAAGTCCGCAACATCGAGGCCTACTATGGATCGGCCATCGCCCTGCGCGGCGTCTCCCTGGATGTGCAGCAGGGAACCATCGTCACGGTGCTGGGCGCCAATGGCGCAGGCAAGACGACACTGCTCAAGACCATCAGCGGCGCCATCGACCCACGCGCCGGTACAGTGAAATTCGACGGTGTCGAGGTACAGGGCTTCGAGACCTGGGACGTGGCGGCGCAGGGTATCTCGCATGTCCCGGAGGGGCGCGAAGTGTTCCGGCACCTGAGCGTCGAGGAAAACCTGCGCATGGGCGCCTACCGCCGGCGCGATTCTGCCGGCATCGAGAGCGACCTGGAAGCGGTCTACGGCTACTTTCCGCGCTTGCGCGAGCGCCGGCGCCAGCACGCGGGCCTGCTTTCCGGTGGAGAGCAGCAGATGGTGGCGATCGGCCGCTCCGTCATGGCCCGTCCACGCCTGATGCTGCTGGACGAGCCTTCGCTCGGCCTGTCGCCACTGCTGGTGCACGAGATCTTCGGCATCATCAAGCGGCTCGCCCAGGAGCGCGGCACCACCATGCTGCTGGTGGAACAGAACGCCAATGTGGCGCTCTCCGTGGCCGACCTCGGCTACGTGCTGGAGGTGGGCCGCATCGTGCTCACCGGGCCGGCCCGCGAGCTGGCCGAAAACCCGGATGTGCGCGAGTTCTACCTGGGTGTACGCGACGCTGGCATACGTGGCACGCGCCGCTGGCGGCGCAAGAAACAATGGCGCTGACCCGGACCATGAACACCCCTGCTATGCCGCCCGACGACCCTGCGGTGCCCACAGGTTGCGACTCGCTTTCCAAGCTGTTTGTGCACCGCGTCCGCACGCGTGACCAGGTCACCGCGATGTGCCACAAGCAGCACGGCATCTGGCAGCGGATCAGCTGGCGCGACTACGGGGAGCGCGCGCGCGCGATCGCCCTGGGGCTTGCCGCGCTCGGCGTGGCTGCCGGCGACGTGGTGGCGATACTGGCCGAGTCGGTGCCCGAATGGCTTTTTGCCGACATGGGGGCGATCTGTGTCGGCTGCGTCTCGGTCGGCATCTATCCGACCTCATCGCGTGACCAGGTGCGCTACATCGTCAACGACAGCGGCGCGCGGGTGATCTTTGTCGAGGACGAGGAGCAGCTCGACAAGGTGCTGGAGCGCCGCGCCGAGATGCCGGCGCTGGTTCGCATCGTCGTG
>JANNDB010000747.1:0-5610 GCA_031387285.1 Betaproteobacteria bacterium
TCAATAAACAGTGGCACAGACACGCCTGCTACTACACGGCCTTGCAACACGTCCACCAGCAAACGCCTTGAAAACCCGGTGGTGGAGCGCAGAGCTGAAACCAGCACATTGGTGTCGAGCACAATCATTTTCGATATTGTAGGCAATATCGAATTATTGGTCCATCACATCAGTTTTGCGCTCGCAAGAGCGCCTCGGGCAGGATCACACCCGGGTAGTTGACCCACTCAGAGGATGAGAAGGGAGGCGCCGTGGCGGAATGAATTCATCGAACCTCCCCGTTCAACGCTTCGGTCAAAATGCGAAAACGAGCCGCGCAAACGCGAGGCCGGGAGCGCCCAAGGTGGGCCCGCACGCAACGGCGCACACATCGTGCAGCAGGCTCGGGACGCGCACGCCGCGAAGGGAGCGGTTGCCGCCCTGATGCATCAGCGCAGATGGTGCGATTTTTCATGGCGCTCCCACGCGCCGGCACTGCCTGAGGCACAGGATTGCCGCCCGCGCGCTGCTGGCCCGGCGCGCCTGGCGCGATTGCGCATCACGGGGCGGCGTCGTTCTCGCTGTCCTGGCTGATGTGCCACACGGCCATTGCCATGGCCGCAATCGTGGGTCCGAGCACAAAACCGTTGATACCGAACACGGCGATGCCTCCCAACGTGGTCAACATCACCACGTAGTCCGGCATGCGGGTGTCCTTGCCCACCAGGATCGGGCGCAGAAAATTGTCGACGAGACCGATCACGAACACGCCCCAGAGCCCAAGGGCGAGTGCGTCTTGCCAGCTTCCGGCAGCCAGCAGATACATCGCCACCGGCAACCAGACCAGGGCCGCGCCGACGGCTGGCAACAGCGACAGGAAAGCCATCAGCACCGCCCACAACACCGGCGCAGTCATGCCGAGGTACCAGAATGCTAGACCGCCCAGCGCGCCCTGGATAAGCGCCACCAGAATGTTCCCCTTGACCGTGGCGCGTACCACGGTGGTGAATCGGTCTGTCAGTTCCCGGTTCTTTTCCGGTGCGAGCGGCAGTTGCTGACGCATGCGGTGCAGGATCACGCCGCCGTCGCGGATCATGTAGAAAGCCACGTAAATACTGATCACCACAGCCGCCACGAATTGAAAAGTGTCCTGCCCGATTCCAATCGCCTGGGCGGCGATGACCTTGCCACCCTGAGACAGCGCGGCCGTCAGGCGGTTCTGCACGCTGTCGAAGTTGACCATTCCGAAGCGATCGAGCAGGCTGCGGATCCAGTATGGCAAGGCGTCGAACAACACCTGCAAGGCGCGCACCGGGTTGGTTTCGCCCGATTGCAGGCGCTGCACCAGCGCCGATGCTTCAGTCACCATGGATGCGGCCAACAGTGACAGTGGCAGCACCACCACGATCACCGCAATCGCGAGTGTCAGCAGGGCGGCTGGAGTGCGTCGGTGCGACATCACCTTCAGCAGGCGCACGTGAACCGGATGGAACAGCAGGGCGATGATGACACCCCACAGAATGACGCCAAACAGCGGCAGCAGGACCCAGCCCAGCGCCGCCAGCGCCAGCAGCATGAGGACCGCGAGCCATTTGCGCTCGACCTTGCGCTGGGTATTGGGGCTGTCATCAAGCATGCTGATGTCCAGTTTCCGGGACGGCCATCGGAGCGTCTGTGCGCCAGACCACAGCCGGAAGGCCTGGGCCTGCCCTTGGACGCTAGCCGCCCGGCCAAATTGCCTTGACGGCGGCTCCCGGGAGCCACGTCCTCAGCTGGTGTGCCGGGCCTCCTGCAGGTCGATTTCGCGCACCAGCCTGCGCAACTCCACTTCCTTGAGCCCGACCAGGCGGCCGACGTCCAGCACTTCGTCGCGCTCGGCGCGCAGCGCCGCAACGCGCAAGGCGCGCTCGATCTGGTCAACCTGCTGCGGCGTCTCGGGCCGTTTGGCGTCGTCTGCATACACTTCCTTGCGGTGCTGGTAGGAGGCGACGATGTGCTTGCGCGCATGTTGTACCAGCAGCGGGTCGTGATCCGAATGGTGCATGTTGTCTGCCGCCTCCTTCACGGCGGCAATGGCCGCTTCGGCGGCCGCGGCGCGCACGCGGTTCGCGGCGTCGAGCTGCGCGCGTTCCGTTGGGACCGACAGGCCTTTGAGCAGGCCTGGCAAGGCCACCGCGGCCAGCACCAGACCCAGCACGATCACACCAGCGGCGAGGAAGATCGCCAGCTCGCGTCCCGGAAATGGCGTACCGTTGCCCATGGTCAGCGGAAGCGTCAGCACACCGGCCAGGGTGACGGCTCCGCGCACGCCTGCCACGGACATCGCCAGCACCAGACGGCCTGGCGCCAGCGAGCCGCGACGCTTCCTGCCGAAATAGGCCAGCCGTATCGACGCCCATACCCATAGGTAGCGCAGCACGCCCAAAGCGGCCAGGATGGCGACCACATAGACACCCAGCCACCACGGGTTGTCGTGCCCGGTGACGCGGACGGTTTCCCCTGCAGCCGCCAGGATGGACGGAATCTGCTGCCCCAGCAACACGAAGATGCTGCCGTTGGCGGCGAATTGCACGGTGTCCCACACGGCGGTCCGCCGGATACGCGTCACCGCTTCCCAATGGCTGTGCGGCGTGAAGCCCATGGTGATGCCGGCGGCCACCGCCGCCATGATGCCGGAGCAGTGCAATGCCTCGGCCAGCAGATAGCTGCCCGACGGGATCAGCAGGGTGAGCAGAATCTGCGCCGCGCCGTCGTCACCGAGCAGGACGGCCGAGCCGGCGTTCGTGCGCGTCACGACCCAGGTCACCGCGACGCCGAGTGCTGCGCCTGCAAGCGCAACCCACAGGAAGCTGAAGATCGCGCCGGACATTGAAAACGCGCCAGTCAGGGCTGCTGCGACGGCGAAGCGCATGCAGACCAGGCCGGTCGCGTCGTTGAACAGCGATTCCCCTTGAAGGATGCGCAGCATGCGCGACGGCATCGCAGTATTTGCGGTGATCGAAGACAGCGCCACCGGATCGGTCGGTGACAATGCCGCCGCCAGTGCGAACGCCGCAGGGAGCGGCATCGCCGGTATCAGCCAGTGGATGCACAGCCCGATGCCCAGAACGGTGAACACCACCAGGCCGAGCGCGAGTGTGAGGATGGTCGGAGCCTCGCGCCGCAATTCGTCCTTTGGTATGCGCCAGCCATCGAGGAACAGCAAGGGCGGCAACAACAGCACGAAAAAGACTTCAGGATCCAGTTCCACCTCGATCAGGTGCGCCTGGTGGATCAGCGCGCCCAGCGCAATCTGCACCAGCGGCGCCGGGGCGCGGGTAAAGCGCGCGACGAACCGGCTCACGACGACCGCGAGCAGCATGATCAGGGTGATGATGGTGGCTTCCACCGGCGCCATGATGCCGCCGCTCAAAGTCGGCAGTCTGTGCACCAACGCACATACCCCCAGGCGCCCGCCAGACGACCATCACCCCGGAAAAGGACTACCGGGGTCGCGCCCAGACTTGCGTACTTCGGCCCTCTGTGGCCCCGGCCGGGGGCCTTTTCGGGCCCTTTCGGGCCCATTCTTGGGCCATTGGGCGTGCAGGCGCCACCGTGCAGCCACCCCGGTTCGATCAGACGTGCGCGGCGCCTGGTTGCGCAACCAAGCGAACACCGAGGGCATTGCAGACCCTGTAGATGGTGTCAAACCGTGGTTGTGAACTGGGCCGCAGGGCCTTGTAGAGCGCCTCTCTGGTCAAGCCAGACTGTTCAGCCACCACACTCATGCCACGGGCACGGGCGACTACGCCAAGTGCATGGGTAAATTCCCCGATGTCGTTTTCGTCCAGCACCAGCGTCAGATAGTTGGCAACATCCTCATCGGTTTTCAGCATTTCCGCCATGTCGAAATCTGGCAGGTCAGCAACTTTCAGCTTCTTGGTCATGGCGAATTACTCCTCAATGGTCTTGGACAAGGCGATAGCCATTGCAATATCAGCCTGCTGGGTTGACTTGTCGCCGCCTCCCAACATCACGATGATGACGCCATTGCGCTCGATGTAGTACATGCGCCATCCAGGGCCAAAAAACTCGCGCATCTCGCAAACCCCTTCGCCAACTGGTTCTACATCGCCCAACAGGCCGCGCTGCACCTTGTCAAGCCGCTTGGCCAGCCGGATGCGGGTCATGCCATCCTTGATGCTTGCAAGCCAGTCATCAAATTCAACTGTGCGCCTGACCGTATACATGTGCTCTATTGTAATCACTTGTTCACAAGCAGCACAAGATATCTTTGGTAGCCATGCTTGCACAGGATTTGGGAGCGCAATGCAAAAAGCCCCGCATGGTGCGGGGCTTCCGGGAACTTTGATGGCCGCAGCGCGTGTTCGAAGTCAATGTCCTGGCGGAGCAGAAAACTATATAAAAATCAATGGGTTGCGCGCTATGGTGTTCGGTCTGGATCGTTCAAAAACGGATTCGAATACACGCATCACACCCTCAACCTCGGCAAGCCAGTGCATGAGTCAGCTATGGGATACGGATTCCAGGGCAAGGTCAATTTCCCCACTTTCGAATCACTGTGTCCATGGCCCACTCCCAGGTCAGGAAGCCGCCGGCCACGACTGCTTGGGCATACCGGCGGGCGAGGGCGGCATAGGTTCCGGGTTGATCCATGCGTCGTACATCCATGTATTTACATTGGCTCCATCTTGGGATAGGATGTACGCGTACATCTAGTCGGGGGTTGTTATGGCCAACACTAAGCTATTCAAGAACGGCAATTCGCAGGCCGTTCGCATTCCTGCAGAACTTGCCTACGGCACTTGGGACGTTGACTTGGTCATCGAGCGCCAGGGGGACGAACTGCGCATTCGCCCGGCCCAGCGGCGCCTGGGCGATGTGCTGGGCAAACTCGCAAAGTTCTCACCAGACTTCATGGCGCAGGGGCGGGGCGATAACGTTGAGGGCGAGCGCGAGGCTTTATGACCCCAAAGTACATGCTCGACACCAACATCTGCATCTACCTCATGAAGCACCAGCCCCCCGAGGTGCGAGAGCGCTTTGCAGCGTGCTTTGTGGGTGACGTTGTCATTTCAGCCGTGACCCTGGCCGAACTTGAGTTTGGCATTGCTTGCTCCAGCGCGGCATCGCAAGCCGCCAACCGCTCGGCACTGGACAGCTTGCTGGAAGACATCCTGGTGGCGCCCTTTGAAGCCCAGGCAGCCAAAGCCTACGGTCCGATTCGAGCCGCCTACAAGGATCGCAACCGAGATGCGCTGGACAAACTCATCGCATCACACGCAGTTGCATTGGGGGTGACGCTGGTCACCAACAATGAGGCAGACTTTGTGAACTACGCTGGGCTACGTGTTGAGAACTGGGTGAGCAACCACTGAAGCCTTCGTGCCAGATGCTGTCGATAAGCGAATCCATGAACATCGGACACTAAACCTACCGGACCGACTGAGGATGCGTATTTGGCCAAGCTAGGCTTCAGTTCGTCCTTCCGTTGCCCGGTGATCGGATGCGCTTCCCTTGCAACCTTGTATGTTCTGTTTTGCATTTGTTCTTCTATTTTTTCAAAATGCGTATTGGGCTGTGGGTATGTGGGCAAACGCTGGCGCGGTGGACAACGGGCGCGTGGTGGGT
>JANNDB010000755.1:0-1999 GCA_031387285.1 Betaproteobacteria bacterium
TTAGCCCGCGCGGTGCGAACCTGGAGGGTAGGCACATTTCCGAAAGTTTCAGGCGTTGGCATCTCGACATTGATGATCTCTCCCCGATACAGGCGCGTTACAAGAAGCCAGGCACGATGGCGCCGCTAAACATGGCGGCGCGGCGCCGTCCCAAACCAGCCTGACTACCGTTAATTTGTCCCCACGGCCCCCTCAAGGCCGGCTTTTTTTGCCTTATACCGCTGGCCGCGCCAGCATCAACAGTCGTACCAGTTCTGCTTGGCGTGCGGTGCCGGTCTTGGTGAATAGCCGGGCCAAGTGGCTGCGTACGGTGTTGCGGCTGACACCTGCGCTTTCCGCAAAGCTCTCCACCGTCTCATTGCGAAGCAGGGCTTCGGCCAGCGCGCGTTCGGCCGTGGTGAAGCCATAAACCATCTGCAGATGTTTCAGGCCGAACCTGGTTTCGTCGGGATTTTGAAGGACAACCAGGGCCATCGGGCCGATGGCTGCGGGCGTGCCGTGCGGTGGCGTCACCGCCGGGATGATGGAGGCCAGTAACGGCAAGGTCTGCCCCCGCCTGCGGATAGCCAGCAAACGGCTTTTGCGCTCAACGGGCCGCATGGCGGCGTGTAGCGCAAGTTCGAGCCGTTCCAGGTCTGTGGCCAGCCAGGTGTACAAACGCGCATCCCGCAGACCCAGTCCGTCCGCCGCCTTCAACATTTCGTCGCCCCGCACATTCACCGAGATGACGTGAAGGTCCGGCCCGATCCAGGCCAACCCGAACGGCAAGTGGGCAAGCTCCATCTGCCGGATGGCTTGTTGTTCCTCCAGCTTATGCATCCGCTGGCGCATGCTGGCCGACCGCTCCATGTGTGGTGCCAGGCGGCGCAGCAGTTGGCGGGCATCCGCGTGCCAATCGAACGGCTCGCCAATCGTGGCCGGGTCTTCGCGCTCCCCGTGCTGAGAACCCGGATCTCCCATCCCCGGGCTCTGGCCAAGGCGGAAAACGCGGCCCACGTAGGCGCGGATGAAATGCAGCTGGGAGTCGTACGCCGCAGCGGGCACACTCGCAGTGCCCAGCTCGGCGCTGATGGCGTCAATGACGGTGTCGGGCCCCTGCGCGTTGTTCGCAGTTTCGTAGATCAGGCCGACGATACGGTCGATGCGCTCCTCTTTGTCCACTGTGAACCTCAGGTCCTTTTCGCGTTGGGCGAATAACCAGAGTCTTGTGGCTGGCGCAAACCACCGAATCAACACAAGTGATGATGCCCGCTGGCGGAGCTGAGATCGCCCATCCACAAGCACCGAAAGCATGCCCGGACGGCCCAGCGCGGCAGAAGGGCTTACGTGCGTTCAGTCGCCGACCAGGCGCAGCAGGTCCACCAGGCGCCTGGAGTAAGTTTTCTCCAACAGATGCCGGATATGGGTGCGGACGGTGGGCAAGCTTACGCACTGGGCTTGCGCAACAGCCTGCGCCGACTCCCCGTTAGACAGCCGCTGGAGGACACGGATCTCCGCCGCCGTCAGCGCGCAGCGAACGGCAATGGCTTGCATCCGTGCTTGTTTGGTGCGCGCGGCGTTGTCCAGCTGGAGTACCAAAAGTACGTCCGCGCGTGGCCAATGGTGGGCGATGGACGAGTCGGGCAATATGCGCGTAAGGTGCAAAGCCGCCGTGGCAAAACCCTTTACCTTGGGTATCCAGAGCCCCACTTCCTGGGCAATTCCGGCACCGGCCAGATTCAGCAACTCCTGCAAGCGTACCTCTCGCAACTGCGCAACGCGCACCATCTTGCGGCCTAAATAGGCTATCAGGCCTTGGCCTTCCAGCGCCTTGGCTGCGGTGTTCGCGTAGTCAACCGTGCCGTCGCGCCGCAGCACACACAGGGGTGAGGGCATCGTCTCCAGCGTTTGCTCAACGGCAGAATGGGCTACCCGCAGCTTCTGAAAGGCCCAGTAGTTGTGCAGGGCAAGCCGGAAAGTCGGCTGTAGCGACTCAAAGGCGCGCAATTGCAGCGCATCG
>JANNDB010000764.1:0-8407 GCA_031387285.1 Betaproteobacteria bacterium
CCCGGCGGCCAGCGGCTGATTGACCGAAAGCTCCCAGGCCTGCGGCTGATCGGACAACGCGCTCACCGACGCGGCTTCGGACTTGCGCGAGGTCTCGGTGCGCCAGCCGGCGCCAAGGCGGGTGCCGGTGGCTTTCAAGGTCAAATCGTCCTTGAGGTAATACGCATGGGAATCGGCGGCAGCCACGGTGCCGACCGGCGTGAAGGCCGAACGCACGATGGTGCGTTCCCAGCTCGCCTTGTCCCATCCCACGACGAAGGCATTCGCCATGCCGGCGAGCTGGCCTTCATGGCGCGCGCGCAAACCCGTGTTGGTGGCCTCTACGTCATAGGCATACTGCGTGGCGAACTGCACGCTGTCGTAATGCTTGACGCGCCGGTTGGCATCGTCAACCACTTGCCAGCCGCCCAGATAGAACTCGGCGAAGACTCCGGCGTTGTGCTTCTGGTTGGCGCCGTATTCGGTCAACGAGTTGGCCTGTTTCGGGTTGGCGGCAAATTGCGCTGCGCTCAGTGCGCCCGGCAAGCCGCTGTGCATGGCATCGCGTCCGACACGGGCGCCCAGGCGCAACCATTCGTTGCTCCACTGGCCGGTGGCCGACACGGCGTCACTGCCTGATGCGAAGTTGTCCCGATGGCCATCGCTCTTGCGGTTGCTCGCGGCCAGGTCCAGCGTAAAGCCGCCCCCCGACAGGACGGCGCTGGAGCGCAGTTCGCGCAGCTGGTGGGTGCCCGCCGCGGCAAGAACGCTGGCACCGTTGGCGCGTTGCGCGCCGAGACCGGCCTTGGTGGTGATCACGATGACGCCGCCGGTGGCGCCTTCGCCGTACAACACCGCGCCGGTGCCGCGCAAAACCTCGATGCGCTCGACCGACGCGATGGGTATCGACGACAACCCTGCCGTGGTGAGATCGCCCTCATTGAGGCGCAGCCCGTCCACGATCACCACCTGGTTGCTGTCGGCCGTGGTGCCAAATCCGCGCAGGTCGAGGGTGTAATTGTTGCCCCCGGAAGTGTCGAGCCGCCCCACCACGCCGAGCAGCTTCATCACGGCCTCATTCACGGTGGACACACCGGAGCGCTGGATCTGCTCGGCGCTGATCACACTCACACCGGCGGGTGCTGCGTCCACCGGATCGGCGAATCGGCTGGCGGTAATGATGACCGGCTTGAGTTGCGGTTGGGCCCAGGCCAGTGGTGACGCGCCGAGGACCAGCGTGATGACGAAACGCGGAAAAGCGCCATGCGGCGCCGGGAAAACACGATTTTTCATGGAAAACCCAAAGTCGAACTACCCTGACCGTCGTCCCCGACAGTCGTGGGCAAAAACGGAACCACGCGGGCGTGGATCCACCGTATTGGCCGGTATCCGGGCTGGTGGAACAACCTCCATCGCCTTCCCAAGCGCGTGTTCAGTACGCTCAGTGGCCGTGATGGAAGCGGAATTCGAAAATGAATTCGTCCACTTACCGTTGCGGGGGCAGCGCAGCTTGGGGTTGCCCTGGGGCGGCCCATCTGCTTCCCGTTGAACTGCAGCATGTGAACCACACTGCGCGCACCAACGGCGGGATTTTATGCTTTTCGCCGGTGGCCCAACCGTACAATCATGTGCCTATGCCGCAACAGAGCCAAATCGACCAGATCGCCGAACGGGTTGAGCGGCTGTTATTGCGGCATGCCGAACTGCAGCGCACCAATTCGCTGCTTGCCAGCCAGATCGAAGCGCTCACGCAGGAGCGTGATTCGCTCAAGTCACGGCTCGGCGCGGCGCGCGCGCGCGTGGATGCGCTGCTCGACCGCCTGCCCGAAGCCACCGTCGGCACCCCCTCCAGCAAGAGCGCATCAGCCTCATGAAGCAGCTCGAAGTGCAGATCATGGGCCAGAGTTACCTTCTCGGCTGCCCTCCAGGCGGCGAGTCCCGGCTGCTCGAAGCCGTCGAGCGGGTGGACACCGCCATGTGCAAGATACGCGACGGCGGCAAGGTGCGCGCGCGCGACCGAATCGCCGTGCTGGCAGCCTTGAACCTGGCGTTCGACCTGGAAGAAAAGTCCGTCTTCATGGCGTCCGCGCCGGCACCGCTGTCCGGTGCTTCCGGGTCAGACGACCTCGTCCTCACCAGCCTGCTGGAACGGCTGGACAACGCTTTGGGCAACGACGGCCAATTGCTCTGATCTTGCGCAATGGTTTTGCTGGCGCGCAGGCCGCGCCGCCTCTACAATGGTCCTTGTCTGCAGTGCATACCGGGCTTTATATTTCCTTGAACCAATGCTCTTAGAGCCCGGGCTTGGAATATTGCCTGGCTGGTGTGATCATCTCGCGTCAGATGAACCCGAAACCAACGCTGCCCTCGCCCACCTGAACCCCGGTTCAGGATGCCGGTCCGGTGGCACTTGCAGACACCTTATTCCGATAACACGCACATCGCGTTGAAGGCGCCTTTACCCGCCGCGGCGGCTCAATAGGCCTCCGCGCAGGACCGGCTCATCGTTCGACGTGCACAGCGGGCGCCCGGATATTTTGTTCCGGCGACGATGGCGGCAATACGCGCTTCAATTTCACCGGCGTCCTTGGGCCCAAACCAGTAGTCGTAGACCATGTCGTCCACCAGGATCAGCTGATGGGGTGAGCCGGAACGGCCGCCGCTGGCAAGGTCGAGCCTGGCCTTGAGCGGCTTGAGTTCGGAGGGCAGAAACGCTTCACCGGGAACGGGCGAGCGGATCGTCTTGGTGACATGGGAATAACGGATGGCCTGGAACGCCGGCAACTTTTGCAGCTTGGGATACTCCTGCATGCGCCAGGCCACACAGGGCGGGCAGTCGTTGCCGCCCATATGAACAAAGTGAATGCGCTGCGGACTGACCTTTCCGGGCGCATGCGACGATGGCGGAACACCCGGCGCAGTCTGCGATTCCTGAGCGGCGGTAGTCGCTGCAAAAACCATCCAGGCAAGCAACGCGACCAGCTTTTGCATGTTCATGTCGGTACTCCGGTTCAGTTCAGGGTGCATTCTCGGTTACCAACGGCCCCAGTACATAATTCATTCTTGGACTTCCCATTCTCCCTGGGCCTCGAACTCGCCCTGCTTGGCCTGTGCACCGGCTTCCTGGCCGGCCTGCTTGGCCTCGGGGGCGGCATGCTGATGGTGCCGTTTCTCACCATCATCCTCACTTCCCGTGCTTACCCGGCGCAGCACACCGTCAAGATGGCCGTGGCCACGTCGCTGGCAACCATCTGCTTCACTTCCCTCGCCTCGGTGCGTGCGCACCACCGGCGCGGCGCCGTGTTGTGGCCGGTGGCAGTCGTGCTGGCCCCCGGTATCGTGGTGGGCGCATTCCTCGGGTCGCAAGTAGCATCCGCCTTGCCGGCGCGCGCGTTGAGCCTGCTGTTCGCGCTGTTCGTGGCCTTCTCGGCCACCCAGATGTTGCTCAACCGCAAACCCGAACCGACACGCACGCTGCCCGGGCGGCTCGGCATGTTCGGCGCAGGCAATGCCATCGGCATGCTGTCCGCGCTGGTGGGTGCCGGCGGCGCCTTCATCTCGGTGCCCTTCATGACCTGGTGCAATGTGCGTATCCACAATGCCGTGGCCACCTCGGCGGCGCTGGGCTTTCCTATCGCCTTGGCCGGCAGCCTTGGTTATCTGGTGGCGGGCTGGCAACTGCCGCAGATGCCACCGGGCGCCATCGGTTACCTGTACTGGCCCGGCCTGCTGGTGTTGTCGATTGCCAGCATCATCACGGCGCCACTGGGCGCGCGCGTCGCGCACAGCATGGACATCGCACCGCTCAAGCGCGCCTTCGCCGTGGTCCTGTATGGGTTGGCCGCCTATTTCGTGCTGCGTTGAACGTCCGGATGGCGTGGCATCCGGGCCATGAGTATTTCGAATTCGGCCGCTGGCAGTGCCGGCGAACACAGGTAGCCCTGGTAGGACGCACAGTTGACACTCGCCAGGTACAGGCGCTGCGCCTCATGCTCAACGCCTTCGGCCACCACGTCGAGCTTGAGTGCGCGCGCCATCCCTACCGTGGCGCTCACAATGGCGCGGTCCCCTTCGTCCCCGGGGAGCCCGGTGACAAAGGAGCGGTCGATCTTGAGCTTGGAAATCGGAAAGCGCTTGAGGTAGGACAGACTGGAATACCCTGTGCCGAAATCGTCGATCGACATGGTCACCCCGATTGCGGCGAGTTCGTGGAGGCGGGCGAGCGCGTCAGCTGCATCCTGCAGCAGGATGGATTCGGTCAACTCGAGTTCAAGCAGCGCTGGCGCCAGACCCAGGGTGGCCAGCGTGCTGGCGACCACCTGAACGAAGTTGGCCTGCTGGAACTGCAGTGCCGACACGTTGATCGACACCACCAGCGGCGTGCCGGCCTCCTGCCATAAAGCAGCCTGGCGCACGGCCTCCTGCAGCACCCAGTTGCCAATGGAGACGATAAATCCGGTTTCCTCGGCCAGCGCGATGAACTGGGCCGGCGCCACTTCGCCGAGTTCCGGGTCATGCCAGCGCACCAGCGCCTCGCAGCCCACCAGTGCCCCACTGGCCAGATCGACCTGGGGCTGGTAATGCAGGCGGAACAGTTGCTGCTGCATGGCCTGGCGCATGGCATGGTCCATCTTCATGCGCGACAGCACGTCCACGTTCATCTGCGGCTGGTAAAACCGGAAACTGCCCCGGCCGCGCTCCTTCACACGGTACATGGCTGTGTCAGCATACTGGATCAACTCGTCGAGCGTGCGACCGTCACCCGGGTACAGCGCAACACCGATGCTGCATCCGACCGAGAAGTTCATCGCGTCAATCTGGAACGGCCGCGACACGGCCTGCAATATGCGCTGCGCGCCGACCTCGGCACCGTGGGCATCGGCCTCCTGCAGGAAGATCACGAACTCGTCGCCGCCCAGACGGCACAGCGTGTCCACCTCGCGCAAGCAGGTCTTTATGCGTTCGGCCACCTCGATCAGCACGCGGTCACCAAAGGCATGGCCCATGGAATCGTTGATATTCTTGAAGCGGTCCAGATCGAGGAAAAAAACCGCAAACTGGCCATTGTTGCGCTCCGCAATGCGTAACGCGAAGTCCACGCGCTGCGCCAACATCAGGCGGTTCGGCAGGCCGGTCAGCACGTCGCGGTAGGCCAGTGTTTCAATGCGCTGCTGCGCTGCGTGCTTCTCGGTCAGGTCCTTGAAGAAGCAGATGCTGTGCTGCAGGCTGCCGGCCTCGTCACGCAGGGCGACCCAGGAAACCTGCACCGCACGCGGCGTTTCCGAGCCGTTGCGCCGCCACAGTTCACCCTCCCACACGCCACTGCTGCCCAGTTGCCGCTCAACCAGTTCAAAAAATCCCATGTCATGCGGGTCGAAGAACATCTCTCGTGCCGAGGCACCGAGCAAGGCCGCCTGACCCACCCCCAGCAGCCGCTCACAACCCGGATTGGCGGCCAGCACGCGAAACTGCGCACCAGTGATGAAGACCGCGTCCAGGCTGGACTCGAACACCTTGGCCGCCAGCCGCAAGCGCGTCTCGGTGTCGGCGCGTTCGGTCACATCGCGAAAGGCAAATACCCGCCCGCTCGGTTCACCCCTGTTGTATTGCGGCAGCGACACGCGTTCGAGCACGCGCCCGGAACGCAAGCGGAGTTCGTCGGTCGCCTCCAGCAACGGCATCCGGGCGAGTTCGTCCAGCCGCTCCAGGTAGTCCGCAGGGGCTACCACCTGCGCGGCAAGCCACGCCAGCAGGGCGGCGTCGTCGCGCTGCAGCATCAGCGCCTCGGGCAGATCCCACATGTCCGCAAAACGCCGGTTGAAATTGCGCAAACGGCCCTGCAGGTCCATTGCCAGAATGCCATCGGCGGTGGACTCCAGCGTTGCGCGCAGTTCTGCCAGCAGCGATTCCAGCTGGTTTTCGGTCTGCTGCTGCTGGCGCAGGTCACGCATGCCAACCAGGTAGACGGGGCCGGCCAGATCGGCCCAGATGCGGCTGACGCGCCGCTCCACCGGAATCGGCACGCCGTCTGCGCCACGCACCAGCGTCTCTGAGTGGATGGTGTCACTCAACCCCGCCGCAACGTCTTCCCAGAAAAACATGTCCTCCGGCGTGGCGGTGAGTTCGACGGCGGGCTTGCCGATCATTTCGGAACGCTCCAGGCCGATCATGTCGAGTGCCTGCTGGTTTGCAGCGACGATGCGCAGCGACACCGACTCCACGACCCAGACGGCTTCGATCAGGGACTCGACCAGCGCGCTCCAGTTTTCACCGGTCATGCTGGTGCCCCGTGTGCCTGCGCGGGCACGGCGCGCTCAAAAAAGTAGCAGATCCGGGTACGGGGCGACAAATACTCCATCGCCGCCCGGGGCAGTGCCGTTGGCCTGACGCTGCGCCGAATGCCCGGCGCACCATCCTGCTCGAGATCGACGATCAGCGCCTCTGCGGCCGGTACGGCCGGTTCATGCACGATAACCCTCGGTTTGAGCGGGCGCGCCGAATTGACCGACACCACCAGCGCGTACCGCTCATTGGCCAGTTGCACCAGGGAGCCGGGTGGATAGACGCCCATCATGCGAATGAAGGCGGCCAGGGTCGGCGCATCAAAACCCTGGCGCATGCGCGAGAAGATATGGGCCAGGGCCTCGTGCGGCGTGACGGCGGCGGACGGGCGCGCCGGGTTGCAGAGGTTTTCATAACGGTTCACCAGGCCCAGGACGCGGCCCGCCACGGAGATCGCCTCACCACGCATTTGGTCCGGGTAGCCGCCGCCGTCCGCTTGTTCATGGTGCTCCGCGATGGCGCTTACAACGCCCGCGGGCAGCGCCATCCTTCGGCCATTTTCGACACCCAGTGCGACATGTTCCGCCCAGGCGTGTTCATCCTGCGGAAGGTGTGCACCCTGCTGATGGAGCCGGTGCGTGAGTTCGATCTTGCCGATATCGTGGAGGAAGGCCGCGCAGCCGACTTCACGCAGACCGTCGGCATCCAGGCCAACCGCTTTGCCCAGCAACAGGCACAACACGGTGACGTTGACCGGGTGCATGCTGACGCGGTCCCCCATGCCATCCGACAACAGGCGGATGGCAGACTCGCCATTGCCCAACAGCGTATCGACGATGCCGGCCACCATCGCCTGGCTTTGCCGTGCCGCTTCTGCAGGCTCGGTGTGGATCAGGTCCTGCACCGTCTGGTACTGCCGACTCGCAGCGCCAAACTGCTGGTCACACTCGGCCAGACTGCGGCGTTGGGCGTCGAGCTGGCGCGCCGTTTGGGCGCGTTGCGCCTGCGCGGGTGTCAGCGCAGGCGCTTGGCGGGCCTCGTGGGCTGGCGCCGCATTTCCATGCAGGGGCGGTTCCGGTGTCTCGATGGTGGTCGGTGGGTCGCTCCGTGCGGGCACCCAGCGCACCCTCTTCAGGCCCAGTGATCGGATCGTCTCGATCTGCCTGTCTGTCGTGATCTTGAAGCTGGCTTTGGGAAACGGGTGGGACATCCATCCCAGTTCCAGATCGATATACAGACCATGGCGAAGCTGGTCCGGCGACACATAGTCCATCTCGCTTTCGATCATCTTGTCCGATGCGTTGGTCCCAGGCTCGGACGCCCAAGTCAATAGCGATTGCGCCCGTGACACACAAGCTTACTCGCTGTCAGAGCGGCTGACCATCACGGCGCGCAAAAGTGTGGCGTTAAGCGCAAAGCGATGGTTATGATGTGACAGCATGAAGGCCTTCCCATGATCGAATGTTTCTTTGATTGCTCCAGCCCCTGGTCCTACCTGGGCTTCCTGAACCTGCAGGCCGTTGCCGAGAAGATCAATGAACCGGTGAAGTGGCGCCCGATCCTGGTGGGCGGCGTATTCAACGCCGTCAACCCCAGTGTCTATGCGCAGCGCGAGAACCCGGTCCCGGCGAAGGCGGCGTATTTCAAGAAGGATCTGCAGGATTGGGCACGCGCCAGCGGCCTGACCATCGTGATGCCGCCGCGCATCTTCCCGATCAACAGTGTCAAGGCGATGAGGGGCTGCCTGTGGCTGGAAGCCCAGGGCAAGATGCTGGGTTTTGCCGAGGCTGTGTTCGAAGCCTATTGGGAGCGCGAGGAGGACATCTCTGACGACACCGTGTTGAGCGCGATCTGCACTGAATGCGGGATTGATCCGGCGGCCTTTCACGCTGCCATCGTACGGGCCGACATCAAGCAGCAATTGAAAGACAACACCGACGAACTGATCCGCCGCGGTGGATTTGGCTCCCCGACCTTCTTCATCGGGGACGACATGTATTTTGGCAACGACCGTCTGCCGCTGGTGCTGGCCGCCGTGCTGCGGGCGCGGGCGCCGCGCAAGACGCATTAGGCGAAGGGCAAGATCGTTTCGTTCGCGGCCCAAGCGGCGGGGAATGCGCCTCTGCTCCGTCTCCCCCGAAACGGC
>JANNDB010000779.1:0-1522 GCA_031387285.1 Betaproteobacteria bacterium
CGTGTTCGCATTGCTGCGGTCCGATGCGGCGCCCGCCCAACAGCAGGTCGTTGCGCGTTGCCTGATACCGCAGCAGGAAGTGGAGCACGCGCTGCCCACGCGGATTGGCGACTACACCGACTTCTACACCTCCATCCACCATGCCCGCAACGTGGGGCGGCTTGCGCGCCCGGATGCTCCGCTGACGCCCAACTTCCAGTGGATTCCGATTGCCTACCACGGGCGCTCGTCGAGCGTGGTGGTGAGTGGCACGCCTTTCAGGCGTCCCATGGGGCAAAGCATGCCACCGGGCGTGGCAACGCCGCGCTACGGCGCCTGCGCGCGGCTCGACTACGAACTGGAACTGGGGATCTTTGTCGGCCCCGGCAATGCGCAGGGCGAACCGGTACCGCTGGCGAGCGCCGATGAGCACATTTTCGGCATGTGCCTGCTCAACGACTGGTCAGCGCGCGACATCCAGTTTTGGGAGATGGCGCCCTTGGGGCCCTTTCTCGGCAAGAACTTCTGCACCAGCATTTCACCCTGGATCGTGGGGATGGAAGCGCAGGCACCGTTCCGCCTGCCATTCGAGCGGGCGGCGGACGAACCCCAGCCGCTGGCCTACCTGGACGACGCCGGCAACCGCGCCCATGGCGTGCTCGACATCCAGCTCGAAGTTTCGATCGAATCCGCGCAGCGGCGTGCCCACGGGCAGCCGCCCAGCCGGGTTTCGGCCACCAGTTTCCGCCACCAGTACTGGACGGTGTCGCAGATGCTGGCGCAGCACACCGTGGGCGGCTGCAACCTCAACAGCGGCGACCTGCTGGGCACCGGAACCATTTCCGGGCCCACGCCTTCGCAGGCTGGTGCCATCATCGAGCTGACCAAGGGCGGCAAGGAGCCGATCACCCTCGAAGGAGGGGAGCAACGCGCCTTCCTGCTCGATGGCGACACCGTGATCCTGCGTGGCTGGTGCGAAAGGCAGGGTGCAGCGCGTATCGGCTTTGGCGAGTGCCGGGGTACGGTTCTTCCGGCGATCGGCCCCTGATGCCACATGTACTCAAAGACTTGCTCAGCGCGGGCGCCGCAACGGCGCCGGCGCTTTCCGCCCCGGGCCGCGCGTCCCTGAGCTTTGGCGCTCTGCGCCAGTTGATCGGCGATACGCTGGCTGCGCTTAACCGCATCGGCATCGGCCGTAACGACCCTGTCGCCATCGTGCTGCCCAACGGGCCGGAGATGGCCAGCTGTTTCCTGGCCTGCGCCAGTGGTGTGACGAGCGCTCCCCTCAATCCGGCCTACCGCGCCGAAGAGTTCGAGTTCTACCTGTCCGACCTGCATGCCAAGGCGCTGATCGTCGAACGCGGCAGCGTCTCGCCGGCGATCAATGTGGCCCGCAAGCTCAGCGTGCGCATTGTCGAACTCGTGCCCGCCCTTCAGGAGGGCGCGGGGAGCTTCACGCTGGACTTGGGGAGCGGGTCGGCCACCCCCCAGGGCGGGTATGCCCTGCCCGACGACGTGTCCATGGTGCTGCATACCTCGGGCA
>JANNDB010000821.1:0-12463 GCA_031387285.1 Betaproteobacteria bacterium
GCAGGGGTGCGGCGGCCACCCCGAGGATCAGATGGCTGCCCACCATGCCCTCGCGTCCGACCATGCCGATCTCCAGGCCCGGGTTGCCGTCGATCGACATCACCAGCGAGACAAAGCCGTTTTTCGGGAAATAGACGTGCCGGATCGGTTGGCGCGGCTCATACAGCACCTCGCCCAATACCAGCTCAACCGGTTCGCATATCGCCAGCAGGCGTGTGCGCTCGGTGCGCGGGAGCAGTTCAATCAGGTGGTTCTCTATGGTGGCCATGGCAGGCTCCCGGGTTCGTTGCTGGCCCCGCAAGGGGAAACAGGGTGCGCTGTAGACCACCCGGCCAGCCAACGCAACACCGAAGGCTTGCGTCGTGCCAGTTTATGTGCCGCCACCTGCGCCCGGCCGGCCGTCACTTGCGCCCGCGCATGAAAATGCACTGCAAGCTGTAGGACAACGCCGCGTCATGCCGCCATCGCCATGGGATTCGGGGATTGCAGTGCCCATCGACCGGCTGCCGCCGCGTTGGCGGTGCACTCACCGGTGCGCTGCGCCAGCCTGTCGCGGTCCAGCACATCGATGCGCCCGCGGCTGTAGCGGATCACGCCGTCCTGCTGCAGCTTGAGCGCGGCGGCGGTGACGCCCTCGCGCCGCACGCCCAGCAGATTGGCCAGCAGCTCCTGCGTCATCTGCAGCGCGTCCGACGGGACGCGGTGCAGGCCGAGCAGCAGGCGCCGGCACAGCAACTGGTCGATGGAGTGGTAGCGGTTGCAGGCCGCGGTCTGTGCCACCTGTTCCATCAGCGTCTGGGTGTAGCGCAGCAGCATGTGCAGCACCGGGCCGGCGCGGTCGACCTCGTCCTTCATGGCCTGTGCGCGCAAGCGGAAGCCCTGGCCGGCGTTCTGCACGACCGACTGGCTCGGGGTGGCGTTTCCGCCCATGAACAGCGCTATGCCTACCACGCCTTCATGGCCCACCACGGCGATCTCCGACGACGCGCCGTCACGTGTCATGTACAGCAACGAGACGATGGCGGTGGTCGGGAAGTAGACGTAGGAGGCGGCGCGTCCCGACTCGCTGAGCACCTGTCCGAGCGCCAGCTCGACCGGCTCCAGGTAGGGTGCCCAGCGTGCCCATTCGGCCTGGGGCAGTGCGGCGAGCAACTGGTTGTCACGGGGATTGGACTCGGGGCGAAGGGTTTGCGGCATGGGGACCTCGTTGTCATGTTCGAGTCCCTATGTTCCGGCTGGCAAAGGTTTGCCGCCATCGGCGGTAGCCGGGTTCGGATGTGGTCGCGCTCCTACAGGCCGCCAAGGCTCCTGATGCGCGCACAAAGGCTTCAGCGCGAGACCTGGGCCGGCAACAGCCGGTCGTATTCCTTCTTGACCACTGCATAACACTCGCAGCTGCGCCGCTCCAGCCCCGGGCGGTCCAGCACCGAAATGTGGCCGCGCGCGTAACGGATCAAGCCGGCCTGCTGCAGCTTCAGGGCGCTCTCGGTCACGCCCTCGCGGCGCACGCCCAGCATGTTGGAAATCAGCTCCTGCGTCATCACCAGTTCGCTGCCGTCCAGGCGGTCCAGGCTGAGCAACAACCAGCGGCACAGCTGCTGATCCAGCGAGTGGTGGCGGTTGCATACGGCGGTCTGCGCCATCTGGGTGATCAATGCCTGCGTGTAACGCAACAGCAGATGCATGACCGGCCCCGAGCGCTCGAATTCCTCGCGGATGGCGTCGGCCGGCAGGCGGTAGCCGTGGCCGGCGCTTTGCACCACGGCGCGGCTGGGCGTGGAGCCGCCCCCCATGAACAGCGAGATGCCGACCAGGCCTTCGTTGCCCGCCACCGCGATCTCGGCGGAGGCGCCGTTTTCCATCACATACAGCAGCGAGACGATGGCGTCCACCGGGAAATACACATGCTCCAGCGTGGCGCCGGATTCGTACATCACCTCGCCCAGCGGCATTGCCACGCGTTCGAGCTGGGGCAGCCAGCGCTGCCACTCATGCTCCGGCAAAGCGGCCAGCAGATGGTTGCTTCTGGGGTCGAAGGCATGGGTAGTGGTGATGGCAACTCCTCAAGTGGCGGCCCATTGTAGGCATCACTCTGACGGCACTGTGTGCGCTGGCGTACACAGGACCATGGCCTCCAAACCCTGTGCGATTGCGGCGTTGGCGGCCTGCTGTCCGACAGACAACCGCCCTGTGCAGCACTACGATCCATCGCACCAAGCCCATTCTCCCCCTCTTTTTGCGCTGTGCTGCGGCATCGGCTGCAGGACCATGCCATGAACAACAGCCATTCCATCACCGAGCGAACCTGGAGCACCGCTTCTTTTGGCGACAGTGCCGACACCTCTCCCGGCGAGTTGCTGGTGCTGGGCGACCATTTGAGTGCGTGCCACGCGTCTCGCGGGCGCCTGTTCAGTCTGCGTTGCGCGGCCGAACGGCTGCACGGTTTTGTGGCACCACGCTTCGTCACCACCCTGTTGCTGGCAGCGCTTTTGATAGGCCTGGGTTGTCTCTGGTAGCGCGGCCGGCTGCGCTCCGGATAAGCTGAGGCCGCCGCGCTGATGGCCGATTCCGCCTTGTTGGCGTCGCTCGCCCAGTCCAAGCCGGCGCTGCATGACATTCTGGACAGCGCACGGGGTCCGGTGCTCGCTCCGATCCGCTCGGAGATCTTCGGTGCACAGCGTTTTGCGCAGCATGGCCGCAGTCTGGGCGAAACCCATCGCAATGCCGCCGCCGGCGGCCGCGCGGCGGCGTTCTACCCCCGGCTCAAGGGCAATATCCGGGTCCTGCGCGAGGCCCATGCCTACATCGGCCTGCAGGCCAGCACCGGCTACGACATCAGCCCGGCCGCGGAGTGGCTGCTGGACAACTTTCATCTGATCGAGGCGCAGCTCAAGGCGATCCACGAAGGCCTGCCACGCGACTACTTTCGCCGTCTGCCGGTGCTGCAGGACGAGCCGCTGGCCGGGCTGCCGCGCATTTACGGCGTGGCCTGGGCCTTCGTGGCGCATACCGACGGCGCCTTTGACGAAGACCTGTTGCGCCACTACCTGTGTGCCTACCTGGAGTCGTGCGAGCTCAGCCTGGCTGAACTCTGGGCGCTGCCAACCACCTTGCGCGTGGTGCTGGTCGAGAGCCTGCGCCGGCTGGCCGAACGGGTTGCCACCAACAAAGCGGCACGCGAGGTGGCCAACCTGGCTTGTGACCGCATCGGTGAAACCAGCGTGGACCAGCTACAGGGGCTTTTGGCGTCGCTCAACCAGCGCGGTGTAGGGCGCGTCTTCCTGACGCAGATGGCGCAGCGCCTGCCTGAGCGACGCGGTGCCAGCCGCAGCGACGGCACGCCAGGCATCCGGGAATGGCTGCAGGCGGCCCTGCCGGACCGGGCCGTGGCCATGACGGAACAACCGGGCAACCAGGCTGCCGACAACCTGAGTGTGAGCAATGCGGTCACGTCGCTGCGCGCGATCAGTGACACCGATTGGCCGGACATTGTTGCCCGTACCAGCCCCCTGATGCGGCTGATGCTCACATCGGCCCTGTTCGAGGCCGAAGACGTGCCCACACGCGACCAGACCCTGCAGGGCGTGGCCAAGCTGGCACGGCGCGCCGGCTGCAGCGAAGTGGTGGCGGGCCAGGCGCTGCTGGACCTCATGCACGACGCGCAAGGCGACGCTGCGCTTGCGGGCCACTGGCTGCGCGGCCCCGGGCAGCCAGCACTCGAGCGGGCACTCGGCCTGGAACAGCGGCACCTGCTGCGCTGGTGGCCGGGCCGGTTGCGGCGCGCCGCCTTTGCGCTGTATCTTGGTGCGCTGCTGGTGCTGACCTGGGGCCTGGTCTGGTGGGCGCTGTGGCGCGGCCATCCTGGCGGTTCGGATGGTGCGGCCCCCCTCTGGCTGGCACTGCTGGCGACCGCGCTGGCGGTGTTGCCGGCCTCGCAGGCGGTGGTGGCGGTGGTCAACCGCCTGATCAGCGAGTCGGTGCGGCCGCGCCATCTGCCGCGCCTGGCCTTCGGGCAGGCTATTCCCATGGCGCACCGGGTGATGGTGGTGGTGCCAGCCATGCTCAGTGGGCCAGCAGCTGCCGCCCGGCTGGCACACCGGCTGCAGCTGCATTACCTGGCCAACCCGGAGCCGCAGGCGCAGTTCGCGCTGCTGACTGACTGGCTGGACTGCGCCACGGAGCATGCCGACACCGACGCGGGCCTGCTGGCGGACGCCAGCGCGCAGGTGGCGCTGCTCAATACACGGTACCCGCGCGAAGGTGATGACCCGGCTGCCGGGCCGCGCTTCATCCTGTTGCACCGCGAGCGCACCTACAGCACTACCGAGGAGTGCTGGATCGGTTGGGAACGCAAACGCGGCAAGCTGGAGCTGCTGGTCGCGGCGCTGGCCGTTGGCCGCAGTGGCGCCTTCCTGGATCTGGGCGCCCTGTCCACCCTGGCCACCGGAACACGCTACCTGGTGACCCTCGACAGCGACACGCAATTGCCGCCGGGCCGGCTGCGCGAACTGGTGGGCATTGCAGCGCACCCGCACAACACACCGCGCCTGGACCCAACCGGCCGGCACGTCGTAGCCGGTTACGCCATACTGCAGCCGCGTGTGGAGACGCCGCTTCCCGCGCCGGTGGAGCACACGCTGTACCACTGGCTGTTTGCGGGCCAGTGCGGCACCGACCCCTACAGCGCGGCAACCTCGGAGGTCTACCAGGACCTGTTTGGCGAGGGCACGTTCACCGGCAAGGGCCTGCTGCATGTGGATGCGGTGCATGCGGTGTTGTCCGACCGCCTGCCCGGTGGCCAGGTGCTGAGCCACGACCTGCTGGAAGGCTCGATTGCGCGATGTGCCGCTGTCACCGACATCACGGTCATCGAGGACGCGCCGTTCCATGCCGACGTGGCGGCCTCGCGCGTGCACCGCTGGACACGTGGCGACTGGCAGCTGTTGCCGATGCTGCTTAACCCGCTGCGCTTCCCGATGGCGGCCGTCAACCGCTGGAAGATGTTCGACAACCTGCGCCGTTCGCTGGTCGCCCCGGCCTCGCTGGCGCTGCTGGTGCTGGTTTTGGGTGGTGCGGTGGGGTCCCCGTTTGCGGTTCTGCTTCTGGTGCTGGCCGCCGTGGGTGCCGGGCCGTTGATGGGGGCGGTAGCGGGCTTTTCACCGAGTCGCGACGATGTGGCCAAGCTGCACTTCTACCGGCACGCCGCAACCGAGCTGGTGCGTGCGGTGTGGGGCGCGGCCTGGCATCTGGCGCAGCTTGCGCAGGAAGCCCTGATGGCGCTGGATGCCGTGGGCCGCGCCGTGCTGCGCATGGCCGTCACGCGACGCCACCTGCTGCAGTGGACCACCGCCGAGGCGGCACAGACCGCAGCCAGCACCGGCCTGCGTTCGCTGTTGCGCCGCCACTGGCTCGCGCCGGTTGTCGCAGGCGGCATTCTGGCAGTCCTGCTGCCCTATTCACCGTATCCGGCACTTGCCACCGCACTTTGCCTGTTGTGGGCCGCTTCGCCGTGGTGGACCTGGTGGGTCAGCCGCCCACCCACGTTCCCCGCCCAGGGCCAGCTGTCCCTGACCGACCAGGTCTACCTGGAAGGTGTGGCGCGGGATGCCTGGCGCCTGTTCGAGCGCTGCGTCGGCGCGCAGGACAACCATCTGCCACCGGACAACCTGCAGACCGCGCCGCACGACATGGTCGCGCACCGCACCTCACCCACCAACATCGGCCTGTACCTGCTCAGCGTGGCCTGTGCCCGGCAGTTCGGCTGGATCGGCACACCCGAGCTGATCACCCGGCTGCAGGCCACGCTGGCAACCATGGCCCGGCTGCAGCGCCACGGCGGCCACTTCCTGAACTGGTATGACACCGAGAGTTGCGCGCCGCTGCTGCCGATGTATGTGTCGACCGTGGACAGCGGCAACCTCAGCGGCCATCTGCTTGCCGTGGCGCAGGCCTGCCGCGAGCTGGTGCAGATCGTTCCCGCCACTGACACCGAGCAGATGCAGGCCCGGCTCGAAGCGCTGGCGGCTGCCTGTGAGCAGCTCGCGTGGGAGCCGGATTTCACATTCCTGTACCACCGCAAGCGCAATCTGTTCCACATCGGCTTTCGCGTGGCGGAACAGCAGCTCGATGCGAGTTTTTATGACCTGCTGGCTTCCGAGTCGCGCCTGACCAGCCTGCTGGCCATCGCCAAGGGCGATGTGCCGGTGCGCCACTGGGCAGCGCTGGGACGGCCGTTCTACGCGGTCGGTTCGCATGCCGCCTTGCGCTCCTGGTCGGGCTCCATGTTCGAGTACCTGAGGCCCAGCCTGGTGCTGGCCGAGCCGCGCGGCAGCGTGCTGCATGGCGCCAGCGACTGTGCACTGCGCGAGCAGATAGCCTTCGCCCGGGACCATGACGTGCCGTGGGGCATTTCGGAGTCGGCCTACGCCGGGCGCGATCATACGCTGGCCTACCAGTATGCGCCGCAGGGGGTGCCGCGCCTGGCATTGCGGCGCACGCCGCCGGGCGAGCTGGTGGTGGCGCCATACGCCACGGCGCTGGCGGCCCAGATCGCCGCGCGCTGCGCGTCGCTCAATTTCGCCACATTGCAGCAACTTGGCGCGCGCAAGGACTACGGCTTCATCGAGGCGCTCGACTTCACCCCGGCGCGGCAGACCGAAGAGAGCCGGATCACGCCAGTGTTCACCTACATGGCCCATCACCAGGGCATGAGCATCGTGGCCCTGGCCAACGTGCTGCTGGGTGGCGTGGCGCAGCGCTGGGGCATGGCGAGCCCGTATGTCGAGGCCGTCGCCTCGCTGTTGCATGAGCGCGCGCCGCGCGAGGTCTCCACCCTGTATGCGCCGGCCGCAGCGGCACCACCGGCTGCATTCCGGAACCGGGCACCGGGGTTGCTGCGCGACGTGTTGCCCGGCGCCAGTGCCGTGGAGCCGACCCATGTGTTGTCCAACGGAAGCTACAGCCTGTCGCTGCGCGCCAACGGCGCCGGCCACAGCCAGCGTGCCAACCTGGGAATCACGCGCTGGCGCGATGACGCGCTGCGCGACGCCTATGGCAGCTTCTTCTACCTGCGCTGGGACCAGCAGCCGCAACTGGTGTCGATCACGCAGCATCCGGCGCCCGACCCGCTGGCGCAGTACCGCAGCACCTTCCACGCCGACCGGGTGTGCTTCGACGCGGCCTGGCCGCAGCTGCAGGCCCACGCCACGGTGTGGGTCAGCCCCGAGGACGACATCGAATTCCGCCAGATCGAACTGCACAACCACGGCGAGCGTTCGCTCGACATCGAGCTGGTCTCGGCCTTCGAGGTGACCCTGTGCGAGCAGGTGGCCGATGAGTCGCATCCGGCCTTCTCCAACCTGTTCGTGTCGGCACAGTGGCAGCCGCAGCATCAGGCGCTGGTGTTTGCGCGGACCCCGCGGCTGGGCACCGAGACCGGCTTGCTGGCGGCGCATTTTCTGGCGAGTGGCGACGAGCAGGTGCAAGGGGTGCGGGTGAATGCCGACCGCTCGCGCTGGCTGGGCCGCAACCGGGGCGCCCATGCGCCGCTGGGCCTGTTCCCCAGCGTGCCCGATAGCGGTGGATCGGTGGCGCAGATGGCTACCGGGCTGGACCCGGTGTCCACCCTGGCCGTGCGCCTGCGTATCGCGCCCTACGGCAAGGCGCAACTCACCTTCGCCACCGCCGCCTCCATCGACAGCGAGACGCTGCGTGCGGTCATCGACAAGTACCGCCAGCCCAGCCATGTGCAGCGCGCCTCGCTGATGTCAGCGACGCTCACCGGCATTCGCCTGCGCGCCATGGCCATGGGCAGCGACACCTATGCCGCCGTGCAGAGCCTGAGCACCGCGCTGCTGTTGACGCTGGCACGGCCTGCCGAACCGTCGCCCATGGCGTGTGACAGGAGGCTGTTGTGGCGCTTTGGCATTTCCGGCGAGCGCGCGCTGATCCTGGTCTATGCCAGCCTGCCCCAGGGTCTGGGCCTGCTGCGTTCGCTGGCGCAGGCCCTGTCGTTGTGGTCGTGGGGCTATGTGCCCTGCGATCTGGTGGTGGTGAACGGTGAACCGCTCTCCTATGCGATGGAGTTGCAGCGCGAGATCGTCGCCTTGCGCGAGCGCCATGCAGCGCAGCTGACTGCCCGTGGTGGTGCGCCCACCACCAGCCTGGTGCTGTTGCGCGCCGACGAGCTTTCCAGCGCAGAACTCTCCACCCTGCAGGCTCTGGCGCGAATGCAGATCGATGCCGACGGCCGCCCGCTGGTGCACCATGTACAAGAGTGGATCGACGCCCACGACGCCGCCTCGCAGTTGCGCCACGACACATCGACCACAGCGCTGGTCATGGCTGCCGGTGGCATGGATCTTGTGCCGGTGGCGCAAGGTGCTTTCATGGACCAGGGCAGGGCGTTCCGCTTCGAGGCTGGCGCGGCGCAGCGTCCGGCGCGGCCGTGGGTCAACGTGCTGGCCAACGCCAGCTTCGGTGCCCAGGTGTCGGAAGCCGGCGGTGGCTATACCTGGGCCCGCAACAGCCGCCTGATGCAGCTCACCGGGTGGTCGAATGACCCGCTCTGTGATCCGCCGTCGGAATGGTTCCTGATCCAGAACCGGCGCAGCAACGAAGTCTGGAGCGTGGCGCCGGTGGCCGGATGCGCGCCGCGCCTGCAGTACCAGGTGTCGCACACCCAGGGCAGCACGACCATCAGCCACCGCCAGGGCGAGCTGGAGGTGCAGGCTACCTGGTGTGTGGACGCCGACAGCGCGGCCAAGCGGGTGCGGCTGGTGCTGCGCAACCACGGCAACCGCACGCTGCACCTGCGCCTGGTGGGCATTGCCGAGTGGGTGATGGGCGCAAGCCGGGTGGCGCGGGCCACGGTGCATACGGCCCTGCTGCGCCAACGCCTGCCGCCGGTGGCCGCCGAAAATGGCCCGCAGGAGCACAAGCTCACGGCGCTGCTGTGCACGCAGGCCGATCCGGTGGCCGGTTTTGGTGGAGGCACGGCGTTTCTGGCGGTGGCGAGCCCAGCCGGGGACGACGACGACTGGACCTGCGACCGGCGCGAATGTTTCGACGCCCGCGGCGCGCTGGTCCTGCCGGACCATTTTGCGCGGAGGCAGGGAAGCGGACTCGACCCCTGCGCCGCCGTGGCCCTGCGTGTGCGCCTTGCGGCCGAAACGTCCACCGAGCGGGTATTCCTGCTCGGTTATGCCGACGACCCCGACGCGGCCCGCCAACTCGCCACGCTGGCTGCCACCCTGGTGGCGGCGGACCGCGAAGAGGCCACGCAGCAGCGCTGGGAGACCTTGCTTGGCGCAACCCAGGTGCAGACGCCGGACCCGTTGTTTGACGCCCTGGTCAACCGCTGGCTGCTGTACCAGACGGTGTCGTGCCGGATGTGGGCGAAGGCCGGTTTTTACCAGGCGGGCGGCGCCACTGGTTTTCGCGACCAGTTGCAGGACGCCCTGGCGCTGGCCTGGGCGGCGCCGGACATGCTGCGCGGGCAGATTGTGTTGTGTGCGTCGCGCCAGTTTGCGCAAGGCGACGTGCAGCACTGGTGGCACGCGCCCCTGGGCGCAGGGGTGCGCACCCATTTTTCGGACGACCTGCTGTGGTTGCCCGTGGCCTGCGTGCATTACCTGCGGGCCACCGGCGACGCGGCCCTGCTGGAACAGCAGGTGCCGTTCATCGCGGGTGCGGAGATACCGGCGGGTGCCGAGGATGCCTATTACGTGCCCGAACCCGGAACCGAAAGCGCCAGCGTGTATGAACACGCGGCGCGCGCCATCGACCGCAGCCTTCGTGTGGGTGAACATGGGCTGCCATTGATGGGCAGCGGCGACTGGAACGATGGCATGAACCGGGTCGGCATCGGCGGGCGCGGCGAGTCGGTCTGGCTGGGCTGGTTCCTGTGCTGGCTGGTGGGCGATTACCTGGCCGTGGCACGCTCCCGCGGCGACACCGGCCGAGTCGCGCGCTGGGAACGCTCACTGGCCGGATGGAAGACGGCCCTGCTCGGGTCCGCCTGGGACGGGCAATGGTTCAAGCGCGCCTTTTTCGATGGGGGTGAGCCGCTTGGCGGCCATGCCAATGCCGAGGCCCGCATCGACCTGATTGCGCAGGCCTGGGCCGTGCTCTCGGGCGCGGCGCCGGAGGCGCTGCAGCGCATGGCGCTGGCCGCCGTGCAGGAACTGTTGGTGGACGAGAGCAACCACCTGATCAGGCTGCTCGATCCCCCGCTGCAGCGCGCCGTGCCCAGCGCCGGCTATATCCAGGCCTACCCGCCCGGCGTGCGCGAGAACGGCGGCCAGTACTCCCATGCGGCAGTATGGGCGCTGATGGCGCAGGCGGCCTACGCCAGCCAGGGCGCGGGGCGTGCGCCAGCGGGTGATCTGGTCTACCGCATGTTCACCTGGATCAGCCCTGCGCACCGCGCCGTGGACCCGGTGAGCGGCCCTGCCTATGGACTGGAGCCCTACGCCGTGGCCGGTGATGTGTATAGCCAGGCTCCGTATGCCGGGCGCGGCGGCTGGAGCTGGTACACCGGGGCTGCGGCGTGGTTGCACCGTGCGGCCATCGAGTCGATGTTCGGGCTGCGCCATGGTGCGGCCGAGTTGTCGTTTTCGCCCTGCCTTCCTGCCCATTGGGACCGCGCCGAGTTGCGTCTGGTGCGGGGTGAGCGCAGCATGCACTTCATCCTTGTCCGTGCCGGCGCGGACCACGTGCTGGAGAAAGCCGGGGTGCCCGGCGCGGGCTTGTTGCTGCCCGGCGCACCGCTGCGCTGGACGACTCTGGCGGCGCAGAGCTGTTTTGTGGTGCCGTTCGGCCTGGCGTGATGGCGGCCACCCGCTGGTGGACGAGCCGGGCGCGGCATCGTCCTACACGCGCAGGGGCGTGGCGCTGATGGGAGCAACGGCGCTGCGCTTTTACAGTTGCTTCATTCGCCGGGTGTGCCACCGCATCCGGCAGGTCGCTCTCAGCAGGAACCCACAATGGCCCACAAAATCGAATCCAGCAACGTCCAGCAACTACCGGTTGGTGAGCACCAGCGCATGGTGCTTGACGAGACCGCCCTTGCCGCGGCGCGCACCAGCTTGAAAAAGGGCGCCGTGACCCCCGCCTCCGGGCCATGGCGCGCCGACGTGGTCAAGCTGCTCAACGACTCGCTGGCGACCGAGCTGGTGTGTGTGTTGCGCTACAAACGCCACCATTTCACCGCCAGCGGATTGGCTTCGCCCAAGATCGCCGAAGAATTCATGGTGCACGCGCTGGAAGAGTCCGGCCATGCCGACCGGCTGGCGCAACGCATCGTGCAGCTCGGCGGACAGCCGGACTATTCGCCTGACAGCCTGAGCAAGCGCAGCCATGCGGCCTATGACGATTCGTCCGACCTGAGGGAGATGATCAAGGCCAACCTGGTTGCCGAGCGCGTGGCGATCGAGGCCTATAGCCAGATCATCCGGCTGATCGGCGACAAGGACCCGAGTACCCGGCGCCTGCTGGAAGACATTCTGAGCGACGAGCAGGGGCATGCCGACGAATTGAGCGACTGGCTCGCCGACTGAGCCGTCCAACCGTACCGCCCTGGGATCGTGGGGCCATCACGATCCAAGCAAGCCCGAGACCTACAGCAACTTCACAGGAGATTTTCATGATCATTCGCAACACCCTCGCAGCCATCGTCGCCGCCACCGCCCTGCTCACCATTACCGGCTGCGCCGTCACGCGCGGCCAGGAGACGGTTGGCGCCTACATTGACGATACCGGCATCACGACGCTGTTCAAGTCGCGCTTCGTCGAGAACAAGCAGGTCGATGCCGCCTCCATCAGGGTCGAGACCCTCAACGGCACCGTGATGCTGTCGGGCTTTGCCAAGAGCTCCCTGGAGCGCAATACCGCCGAGAGCATCGCACGCGGTGTGAATGGCGTGAAGATGGTCAAGAACGAGATCGCAGTCCGTCCTTGACGCCCCGCGGTGCCCGGCCCTGAGCAGCCCTGTGCCGCTCGGGCGCCCTTGCCAGTAGCCCCCTATCGGAGTGCCGGCGTTTCAGCGCGCACTTCGGAGCCAATACCGCGATACCCGGTGTAACCACAGTACTGGTCAAACATCGGCTCGCCGCTCACCCGGTAATAACGTGGCGAGCCATCGGCGTCGGTGCGGCTGAACATGAAGTCCAGAAACGGCTCGCGCGCCGCAATCTTGCCCTGCAGGACGGCGCGTTCCGCCTCGTTCCAGCCGATCAACGGGGTGGGCATGTCTGCCCCCAGGAAGTCGGTGACGCGGATACCCAGCATCTGCTCCACCGGCCCGCACACGTGGGTGAAGTCGCCGGTTGTATTTTGTTCCCAGTACCAGTCGGAGCCGAGTTCGACCAGCCGGCGAAAGCGTTCCTCGCTGTCGCGCAGGGCGCTGGTGCGCTCCAGCACCGTCTGCTCCAGCAGGCGGTTGTGATCGGCCACGCGCCGATAG
>JANNDB010000823.1:0-3861 GCA_031387285.1 Betaproteobacteria bacterium
AATCGTAGCTCGGGTTGTGCAGCATGCACGGACCGCCGCCGTGACCGATTTCGCGATGGGCGCCTTCGCCGTTGGCGATAAAGCAGTACGCTCCAGGTTTCGCCTGCAGCATGTAGGAAAAATCCTCGGCGCCCATGGTCGCTTCCTGCGCCAGTACCTTGTCGGCGCCGACCAGATCGATCAACACCTGGCGCGCAAAATCGGCTTCCGCCGCTGAGTTGATCGTGGGCGGATAGTTGCGCTCGAAATCGAAGTCGCATTGCGCGTCGAAGGCCGCGCAGGTGTGGTCGGCAATCGCCCTCATGCGTGTTTCGATCAGGTCGAGCACCTCGATGCTGAAGGTGCGCACCGTTCCCTGGAGTTCGCAAAAATCAGGGATCACATTCGTCGCCTCGCCGGCGTGAATCATCGTGACGGAAATAACGCCGGCATCGACTGGTTTCTTATTGCGGCTGATGATGGTCTGAAACGCCTGCACCATCTGGCATGCGACCGGCACCGGGTCCAGCCCCAGGTGCGGCAGGGCCGCGTGGCCACCCTTGCCGGGGCCGGTGATGGCTTCGAGCAACGAATTCAAGATCACCATCCGCGGCAAGGGTGGCCACGCGGCGTTGCCGCATCTGGGCCTGGACCCGGTTCCGGTGGCCTGCCAGATGGTGCAGGCGTTCCAGACCATCATCAGCCGCAACAAGAAGCCGATCGATGCCGGCGTCGTGTCGGTGACCATGATCCATGCGGGCGAGGCCACCAACGTCATTCCCGACAGCTGCGAGCTGCAGGGCACGGTGCGCACCTTCACGCTGGAGGTGCTGGATCTGATCGAGCAACGCATGAAGGAGATCGCCGAACACACCTGCGCGGCCTTCGGCATGCAATGCGAGTTCAGCTTCGAGCGCAACTACCCGCCCACCATCAACGCCGTCGCCGAGGCGGACTTCGCGCGCCGCGTCATGAACGACATCGTCGGCGCCGACAACGTGCTGGTGCAGGAACCGACCATGGGTGCGGAAGACTTTGCCTACATGCTGCTGGCCAAGCCGGGCGCGTACTGCTTCATTGCGAATGGCGACGGCAGCCACCGTGAAATGGGGCACGGCGCGGGCCCGTGCATGCTGCACAACCCCAGCTACGATTTCAACGACGACCTGATTCCACTGGGCGCGACGTACTGGGTGCGCCTGGCCGAGCAGTGGCTTGCGGCACCCCGCGCGGCCGTGAAGGCCTGACAGGAGCGAACCGATGGATGTGCCTGGTGCGTTTTCCCCGAGTTACGCGCAAGCCCGCGTGAAATTTCTGGAGGCGGCTGCAACGGCAGGCTTGTCCATCGAGTCCCACGCGCATCCGCTCAAGGGCCGTGACGGCGAGATCCTGGCGACCGACGTTGCCCGTGCCGGCAGTGCCGACGCGCAACGGCTCCTGATGGTCTCCAGCGCCTGCCACGGCGTGGAGGGGTACTGCGGCAGCGGGGTGCAGGTGTTTGCCCTGCACGATCGGGAGTGGCTCGACAAGGCTGCGGCGGCGGGCGTCGCCGTTTTGTACGTGCATGCGCTCAACCCGTACGGCTTCTCGCACATCCGGCGCACCACCCACGAAAACGTCGACCTGAACCGCAACTTCCAGGATTTCAGCAAGCCTGTGCCGGTGAACGACGCGTATGCGCTGTTGCACGACCAGTTGTTACCGACGGTGTGGCCACCGGACGACGCCAACACCCGGGAGATATCCGACTACATTGCGCAAAACGGCATGCCGAAATTTCAGGCGGCGGTCTCGCAGGGGCAGCATGCCTTCCCCGATGGACTGTTTTTTGGCGGCACGGCGCCGACCTGGAGCAACCTGACGATTCGCCGCATCTTGCGCCAGCACGCCGGTCGGGCCCAGCGGCTCGCCTGGATCGACCTGCATACCGGACTGGGTCCGAACGGGCACGGCGAGCGTATCTTCGCCTGCCGCGATGACCCGGTGGCGCTCGCGCGTGTGCGCCGCTGGTGGGATGGCGGCGGCGCAACACCGGTCACCTCTTTCTACGATGGGTCTTCAACGTCGGCGCGCATCACCGGGCTGATGTCGTACGCCACCTACGAGGAGTGTCCGCAGGCTGAATACTCCTCCATTGCCATGGAGTACGGCACGCTCCCCTTGCCCGAGATGATGGTGGCCCTGCGTGCGGAACACTGGCTGTACAAGCACCCCGAGGCGCCGCTGGATCTGGCGCGGCACATCAAACAGCAGTTGCTGGATGCGTTCTACACCGACACCGACGCCTGGAAGGGCCAGATCGTGGCGCAGGCGCGACAGGCAATGTTCCAGGCCGTAGCCGGGCTGAGCGAATAATCCGGGGCGCCGCGCCCTGCATGTGCGGCCCCCATAGGAGCGGCCCCACGGCGCTCATCGGTGTGCCGTGAAGCGGCGCGCCGCAAGCTCCAGCAAACCATCAAAAATCAGGTTGTCAACCAGTTCGAAAGAAACGGACAGGCTGGGCGCCATCTTCCAGCCAGCGCCACCTGTCATGTAACAGGCGGGCGGGCTGCCACAGCGCTGGTGCAGCGCACGCACCATGTGCTCCATGGCTCCGGCAATGGCATAGGTGCCGCCGCTGGTCAAGGCGTCGCTGGTGTTGGTCGGGAAATCCCGCACCTCGCCGGTCGGCACATGCAGGCCGGCCGTACCCGACTCCAGCGCGCGCAGCATGATGCCGTGGCCGGGCAGGATCAGGCCACCCAGAAAACGTCCGTCGGGATCAATGGCTTCCACCGTCACCGCAGTGCCCACCATCGCGACCACGGTGGGCCGAGCCGGACCTTGCGACAGCATGCGATGCCAGGCGCCGATCATGGCGACCCACCGGTCGGCGCCCAGGCGCGTCGGATGGTCGTAGCCGTTCACCAGGCCGGCCTCGGCTTCACTGGCATTGACCCACTGGGGGGCAACATCCCACAGCTCCATCTGCTCTTCCACACGCCGGCGTGCGGCATCCCCTGCGACGACACAGCCCAGCATGGCGGCAGGCGGCGCCAGCCCGGCCCAGGGGCCGTCGGCCAGCTTGTCGATGTTCTCCAGGAACTCGGCGCCCTGCGCGGTGATGGCAGCCCCCGGCCCCGGGCGGTCGAACAGGGCCCACTTCAGGCGGGTGTTGCCGACATCGATGGCGAGTAGTTCCATGCTTGGTTTCCGTGCGGTGTGCAGGTTCAGTTTTGCCGCCACGGCAGACCGCGATGGCGCCAGCCGCCGCTGGTTCGACGGTGCGCCTGCGAATCCGGGTTGCCTTCGAATCCTTCCAGGATGTTGTAGGCATCCACACCGAGTTCGGTGGCCCGTTTGGCCGCTGCAATCGAGCGGACACCGCTGCGGCACAACATCAGGGCCTTTTTGCCGGGCGGCACCGCGGTGCGCACAGCTTCATCGAACTGCGCGTTCATGGCCATTCCCGGCCACTGTTTCCAGGCCAGCGCGACTGCACCCGGGATGAAACCAACCCATTCACGCTCCGCATCGGAGCGCACGTCGACCAATACGCCTTCGCCGTTTTGCCACCAGCTGTACGCCAGGGCTGGTGGCACGTCGCCGGCGTAGCCTTGTGCGGCGCGTGCCTGCTGGTCGTTGGCCCGATCAGCCGCGCCAGCCACGTGGTCGCCGGCGTCGTGGCGCACGCCGGAGCTGAGGTTGGCGGGAACGGCTTCATCGATGCGTTTGGGCTTGGGAAGATGCAGGTTGTTCATGATGTCCACGAATTGCGCTTCGGTCTTGCCGGCAAGGCGGCCGTTTCCGTTCATTTCTTCACCGATGGTCGAGTGGGTGCGTCCCTGGTAGTCGTGCCCGGGCCATACGGTGGTTTCGGGCGGCAACGCAAACAGGGTTCCG
>JANNDB010000842.1:0-2129 GCA_031387285.1 Betaproteobacteria bacterium
CTGGACCCGAGCTTTGTCATTGGCGGGCGGCTGGCCAGCGCCGGCGCGAACGCCCGTCTGGGGCGCGGCGACTTCATCGTGGTGGAGGCCGACGAGTCGGACGCCTCGTTCCTGCATCTGCTGCCGGTGCTGGCCGTGGTGACCAACATCGATGCCGATCACATGGAGACCTACGGCCACGACTTCCAGCGCCTGAAAGCCGCATTCGTCGAATTCCTGCGCCGCATGCCTTTTTACGGCCATGCCGTCCTGTGTACCGACGATCCCACGCTGCGCCAGATCGCCGCCGACCTGCCGTTTCGCGTGAGCACCTATGGTTTTGCCGGCGACGCGCAGTTCCGCGCCGTGAACGTGCGCGCAGTCGGCAGCCAGATGCACTTCACGGTGCAGCGACGGGCCACGCCGGCGCAACCTGATCTCGACCTGATGCTCAACCTGCCGGGGCGGCACAACGTGCTCAACGCCTTGTCGGCGGTAGCCATCGCCACGGCGCTGCGCTTGCCAGATACCGCGCTGGCCAAGGCTCTGGCCGGCTTTCAGGGTGTGGGTCGGCGCTTCCAGTCGCACGGTGACGTGCCGGCCGCCGGTGGCGGCACGTTCAGCCTGATAGAGGACTACGGCCACCATCCAGTGGAGATCGAAGCGACCCTGGCGGCCGCGCGTGGGGCCTTCGCCGGTCGGCGCATCGTGCTGGTTTTCCAGCCGCACCGCTATACCCGCACGCGGGATTGCTTTGCCGATTTCGTGCGCGTGCTGGGCCAGTGTGACCAGTTGCTGCTGTCCGATGTGTACGCGGCAGGAGAAGCACCTATCCCCGGCGCTGATGGACCCGCGCTGGCACAGGCGCTGCGCGTCGCGGGTCTGGTTGATCCGGTGTATGTGGCCGATATCAACGATATGGCTGTCGCCGTGCTGCAGCGCGCGCGAGGGGGCGATGCCGTCCTGTGCATGGGCGCCGGATCCGTTGGCGCCGTACCGGAGCGCGTGGCGGCGCTCGCGGCACAGGGGGTGGTGGCATGACGCAGGCAAATGTGCAATGGGGCAAGGTCGCTGTCCTGATGGGTGGCGCGTCGGCCGAGCGTGCGATTTCCCTCATGTCCGGCAATGGTGTGCTGCAGGCCCTGCGCGCCAGCGGTGTGGACGCACACGCCTTCGACCCCGCCGAGCGGGACCTTGTCGAACTGCGCCGCGAAGGGTTCGCACGCTGCTTCATCGCCCTGCACGGCCGCTTCGGGGAAGACGGTACGGTACAAGGCGCGCTCGAGCTGCTGCGCATTCCCTACACCGGCTCCGGTGTGATGGCCTCCAGCATCGCCCTTGACAAGGTCATGACCAAACGCGTCTGGATAGCCGAAGGCCTGCCGACACCGCGTTACCGCCTGCTGCGCCATGGCGCCTTCTCGCGCCACGAGGCCGTCGCGCTGCCCGACAGCCTTGGTCTGCCGATGATCGTGAAGCCGGCGCGCGAGGGCTCGTCCATCGGTGTGACCAAGGTCAGCGGTTATTCTGACGTGGCGCAGGCGCTGCAGCAGGCGGGCACGCTCGATGCCGACATCCTGTGCGAAGAATGCATCGTGGGTGATGAAGTCACCTGCCCGGTGATCGGCAGTGGCGACAGCGCGCGCGCACTTCCGGTGATCCGCATCGTGGCGCCCGAGGGCAACTACGACTACCAGAACAAGTACTTCACAAACGACACCCAGTACATCGTCCCCTGTGGCCTCCCGGCGGGAGAAGAAGCCGCGATCCAGCAGCTCGTGCTCAGGGCTTACCGCACGCTGGCCTGCCGCGGTTGGGGCCGTGTCGACGTGATGATCGACGCGCGCACGCGCCAGCCCTACCTGCTGGAGATCAACACCTCGCCGGGGATGACCAGCCACTCGCTGGTGCCGAGGTCGGCGCGCGCCGAGGGCCTGAGCTACGAAGCCCTGTGCATGCAATTGTTGGCGCTGGCCAGCCTGGACAACGCAGGCCCGGCTACCGGGGGCACACCATGAGCCGCCGGGCCGTTCCCAAGGGGAATAGCACCGCAGTGCACAGCACGGAGGTTGCCTGATGAGCGCAGATGTGCCCGCCCTCCCCTTTGACGTGCGCCTGATGAACGCAACCGCAGCCGGGCTGTTCGCATT
>JANNDB010000896.1:0-1530 GCA_031387285.1 Betaproteobacteria bacterium
GTTCACCTGGGTCTGCGACAGGTCATCCGGCGGGATGAAGCCGGTGGGCAGTAGCGGCACCAGCGCAAACGAGCCGACAAAAAACACGATGGTCGCCAGGGTGGTCAGCACGCGGTGTTTAAGGCACCACTGCACCCATCCCATGTACTGGTGGATCCATCCCGGCTCCCTGTGCACGCCCTTGGGCGGTTTGAGGATGTAGGCCGCCATCATGGGGGTCAACATGCGCGCCACCACCAGCGAAAAGAAAACCGAGATGGCCGCAGTCCAGCCAAACTGCACGAAGAACTTGCCCGGCACACCGGCCATGAAGGCCGTCGGCAGGAACACCGCGATCAGCGTGAAGGTGGTGGCGATCACCGCCAGCCCGATCTCGTCTGCCGCTTCCATCGCCGCCTGGAACGGTGTCTTGCCCATGCGCAGATGGCGCATGATGTTTTCGATCTCCACGATCGCGTCGTCTACCAGGATACCCACCACCAGCGAGAGCGAGAGCAGGGTCACCACGTTGAGCGTGAAGCCGAACAGGTACATCGCGGCGAAGGTCGGGATCACCGACATCGGCAGCGCCACGGTGGCGACCAGCGTGGCGCGCCAGTCGCGCAGGAACAACCAGACCACCAGCACAGCCAGCACCGCGCCTTCGAACATCAGCGTCATGGAGCCGTCAAAGTTCTCCTGCACCGGATCGACGAAGTTGAAGGCCTCGGTGACCGTGATATCCGGGTGGGCCGCCTTGAGTTTCTCAAGCTCGGTGCGCACGCCGGTGGCCACGTCGATTTCACCCGCGCCGCGCGTGCGCACGATTTCGAAACCCACCACCGGCTTGCCGTTGAGCAGTGCTGCCGAGCGTTGTTCGGCCACCGTGTCGGCCACCGTCGCCACCTGGTCCAGCCGGATGCGGCGACCGTCGTGCAGCGCGATTTCCATGCGTGCGAGTTCGTCGGCGGAATGGACGGTGGCGATCGTGCGCACCGACTGCTCGGCGCCGCCCACATCGGCGCGCCCGCCGGAGGCATCCTGCTGGATCTGGCGCAGCTGGCGCGAGATGTCGGCCGTGGTGGCGCTTAAGCCCTGCAGCCGCGCCGGGTCGAGCTCGACCCGCACTTCGCGCGTGACGCCACCCACGCGTGATACCGCGCCGACGCCGCGCACCGACAACAGGTTCTTGGTGACTGTGTTGTCGACGAACCAGCTCAGCGCCTCGTTGTCCATGCGCGTGGACGCGACGGTGTAGGTGAGGATCGGCGAGCCAGACAGCTCCATCTTGGCGATCACCGGGTCGCGCAGATCCGCCGGCAGGTCGGAGCGCACGCGCGAGACAGCGTCGCGCACGTCGTCCACCGCCTGCTGCGTGGGCTTCTCCAGCCGGAACTCGGCGGTGATGATCGCCGAGCCGTCCTGCAGCTTGGTGTAGATGTGCTTGAGTCCCTGCAGCGTGGCGATCGAGTTCTCGATCTTGCGTGCCACCTCGGTCTCCAGCTGCGCCGGAGACGCGCCGGGCAAGGCAGCGGTGACCGTGACGGTGGG
>JANNDB010000958.1:0-2469 GCA_031387285.1 Betaproteobacteria bacterium
CGCTCAGGAATGCAGATTGTCGTTGCGCGCCAGCTCCAGCAGGTGCTCGACCTCTGCGCGATGCTTGACGCAGTTGCGCGCGTGCCAGCGTTTGATGAGCCACATCACGGCGGCCACGATCAAGCCAAACCCCGTGATCGCCGCGAAGGTGTGCAGTCCCAGTCCGGAAGACAGGCTGTAGGCGGCACCCAGGGCCAGTATGCAGGCCTGTTCATTGAAGTTCTGCACCGCAATCGAACGCCCCGCGCCGTTTCTCATACTGCTCGGTGCACTCGGTGGTTTCCTGGTGGTTCCCATGAACGCCCTGTTGCAGCACCGTGGCCACAACCTGATGGGGGCGGGGCGCTCGATCGCAGTACAAAATTTCAATGAACAGGCCTGCATACTGGCCCTGGGTGCCGCCTACAGCCTGTCTTCCGGCCTGGGACTGCACACCTTCGCGGCGATCACGGGGTTTGGCTTGATCGTGGCCGCCGTGATGTGGCTCATCAAACGCTGGCACGCGCGCAACTGTGTCAACCATCGCGCCGAGGTGGAGCACCTGCTGCACCTGGCGCGCAACGACAACCTGCATTCCTGAGCCCGCTCAGGCTTTCACTCGCGGCGCAGGCGCTGGAAGTCCGACGGCGTGAGTGATCTCCATGTCACCATTGATCTTCGTTGGCGCTTGGTCAGCAGCTGCACCGGGTCCGGTTGCGTAAACCCAATCCCGATGTAGAAAAGCAGGTAGGCCAGCACGTCCATCACGAGTGCCATACCAGGCCGGATCAGAAACGCCGCGCTGACGAAAACGCTACCCAGCAGAAAGGGGCTGATATTGGGCGTCACCAGCTGGTCGACCAGTGCCAGCGCGCAGGAAAACAGCAGGGATTGACCAGATGTGCCCAGCCGACCGCAGTCTTCCAGACCAGCTCCTGGGCCACACCTTCCGCCATGAACCACCAGAAAATTGCCACGCAGAGCAGGTTGAACGGCACGATGAAAGGAATCATCCAGACCATGCGCTGCAGATTGCCCGTCATGACTTCCTGGGCAATCGACAGGTCATCTGCCCGCGCAAGGCGCAACGCGGCCAGTAACCGGTTAACCTGGGACCTCATGGCGCGCAAGTATCGCAGGTCACTTGCGGCATCCGGGCGCGGGCGCCGGGGCAAAATTGCTGCTATGGTCACATCCTTCAACCCGGGTGGTCCGGATTCACGGGAGCAGCAAACATGTCCAGCATCTACGATTTTTCGGCACTGCAAATCAACGGCAAGTCCGCCTCCCTGAAGAAGTTCAAGGGCAAGGCCATGCTGATCGTGAATACCGCCAGTGCTTGCGGATTCACGCCGCAGTTCGCCGGCCTGGAAGAGCTGCACCAGGCGTATGGGTCACGCGGTCTGATCGTGCTGGGCTTCCCATGCAACCAGTTCGGCGCGCAGGATCCCGGCAGCAATGGAGAGATTGCCGAGTTCTGCCAACTCAACTATGGCGTGAGTTTCCCCATGATGGCCAAGATTGACGTGAACGGCCCGGCGGCGGCGCCGCTCTACGAATGGCTCTGTGCAGAGGCGCCGGGCCTGCTGGGCAGCAAAGCGATCAAATGGAATTTCACGAAATTCCTGGTTGGCAAGGATGGGGCGGTGATCCGGCGCTATGCACCCACCGACACCCCGGCCAGCCTGGCCGGGGATATTGAGGCAGCCCTGGCGACGTAACGGCGCCAAGGCAAGGGGCTGCGGCGCTTGCTTGCGTGGATTGAACTCCTGACGAAGCACACATCCCATGGAAAGCAACGACTTCTCCACACTGTTTGAACGGCTGCCGATCGGCGCCTACCGATCCAGTCCAAACGGCAGGATGCTGCGCGCCAACGCCGCGCTGGTGCGCCTCAACGGCTACGACAGCGAAGACGAACTCCTCACGGCGGTCAATGACATCGGGCTCGAGTGGTATGTGCAGCCGGATGCCCGGGCCCGTTTCATGGCGCTGATCGAGCGCGATGGGCGGGTGGTCAATTTTCGCGCCGAAATATTCAGCCACAAGACGCGGGAACGCCGCGTCATTGTGGAAAACGCGCACCTCCTCCATGCTGCCGACGGATCGGTCCTGTGTTACGAAGGGACCGTGGAAGACATCACGGAAGCACTGCAGGCCACGGTGGCGTTGCAGCAGAGCGAGGAGCGCTGGAAGCTGGCGCTGGAAAGCGCAGGTGATGGTGTATGGGACTGGAACGTCCAGACCGGCGTCGAGACGTATTCGCAGCGCTTTCAGGAAATGTACGGGTTCGCCGACGGCGAACTCGGGACCGGCACGGCGGAATTCGACCGCCGTACCCATCCCGATGACCTCGCCAAGCGCATGCGCCTGCGCGAGGCACACCTTGCTGGCCACAGTGCCAGTTACGTCAGTGAGCACCGGGTGCGATGCAAGGACGGCAGCTGGAAATGGACCCTTTCGCGCGGCATGGTCATCCGCAGGGACAGT
>JANNDB010000966.1:0-2720 GCA_031387285.1 Betaproteobacteria bacterium
ACAGGTGCCCTGGCAGCCGTGTCCTTGCCAGGCTGACGGGTGCTTGCCCGCTGGGTGTGTTTCAGCAATGCGTTGGACCGCCCGCCACTTCCGGGCTTACTCAGCCTGGGTCGGCATGCGAGCCCAAGTTACTGAATATCCCTCTTCCTCCAAAGTCGACGAAAACTGCTTGAGTTCAAACACTTCTTCTATGTGTCGCACGCCGGGGAGAGGATGGGTGGTGCCGAGGCTTTCCGCGACGAGGCTCGCCATCAATCCAGTCGCCTGGGCTTCCTTCCGACCGCAAACCAAAGCGCGAGCTGTGCCTTCGTCCCCCTGCGCTTCGACTTGCGCCACGAAAGCGTCGCTTCCAAACCTGACTGAGCTGAGCAGTCGGGCGAGCGGTTCGAGCGCTCCCATTCGCCCTATCAGCGCAAGCGCCCCGCTCGCGCCGACAAGGCGCAGTGCAAGGGTCATGAATGCCGGCTCAAGACACAGTCGTGTTCGCACATGCTCTATCGAAAGAGTGTGCCGAACGACGTGCTGGTCGGCGAAATCGAAGGCGTAGGCCGTTCGCGTGCCGTATGGCTCCGGAAGCTGAATGCGCTTGGCCTCGCCCAACGCACGGCTGTTTTCCAGCATCCAGCGGATTGCGTCCCGGCCATGAGTGTCGCCAAGTCCGAGCAGCACCGTGATCTCGGCCGAGCGGACTGCACCGAGGACATCCTGAACCTGGCGGACCAGCAGGTTCGTGATCCCGGGCGCCAGCCCCACGCTCAAGACACCGGTGACGCCGCTCGCTCTTGCCCGGTCGTTCAAGGCTTCCAGGGACCGGAGCACCGGGTAATTCGCGGAGATGTCAACGAAGTGCGCCCCATGCCGGATGCACGCCTCGGCGATCTCCCGATTGCAGGCGCTGACACAGGTGACGACCACGCGCGCGTCTCTGACCGCATCATCAAGCATGACGGGGTCGCGGACATCGAGCTTGAGCGACGACACACGCCCGCTTGGGGAGGATTCGAAGGCGGCTGCTGCGTCGATCGTCCTCCCGGCTGCGACCACGCGTCCGGGAAACTTCGCTTCAAGGTACTGGCAGACCGCACGCCCCACCGAACCATTGCCGCCGATCACCAAGTACTTGTTCCGGTTGGGGAGCACCTGTGGACGCCGGGAAGTCAAGGCTGCTGCCTCATCAAACCCGGAGATCCAGTGTCTTGTAGCGGTCGCTTCTCAGACAAGCCAGCTGTCAGCGCCGGCGCCCGCCTTTGCTCGAAGTGTGGCGAGCGTTTCATGAGGCTGTCGTACCGACAAAGGCCGCGACCGCATCGGTGGCCATGCGCCGGGTGCACCATGCCGCGTAGGCCCCGGCAAAGAGCAGCGCGAGTACTCGGGAGACGCCGCGTGACGGAAGCTGGTAGTCGATGAACACGATCAGGTGCGAGCGGTCCCCCTGGGCAGCGATGGTGAAGCCCATGCGATAAGAGCCGATCACCAGCAGTCGTGGCTCGCCACGGGTCTCCCAGGTCTTGCGCAACGGCGGAACTCGTTCGGTGACCACTTCATCGACCGCCAGGTTGACTCCGAGCACGCGTCCGGTGATGCGGATCACCGTCCCAACGGCCTGCCCCTTCAGCGCGTCGGTCTCGACCTGCATGGTCGCGCCGGCCATCATCAACGAGGGCTTCTCCATGTGACCGGCCAGCCGGCGGTGGTCGTCCAGATGAGCGAAGAGGGCCTGTGCTTCGGCGTCGACATCGACCTCGCTGCGGTGGTGACGCGGGTAGGACTTCGATTTCGTGGGCATGTACTTAGTCCCTTGGAAAATTGAGGACGGGCGCCGATTCGATATTCACAGCTTCAAATCTGAACGCAGTTGGGCCGTCCCGTCGCCCTTTGTGCTGGGAACCTGCCGGATCGGATACCAGCGAAAGTCACAACGCTGCGCACCCGACGCGATCGTGCCGGTCCGCTCCAGCCGTCCGCCCCAGGTCTGCGCCAGCGGAAAGTCGAGGCGGCAAAAGGTCTGAACGCAAAGTTCCGACGCGTCGTGGCTCGCAAAAAACTCGGCGACCGGGCACTTGATGCAGTCGAAGGCGATTGCGCCGTCCGGGCTGGCCACGTCGCGCCATTGGTAGCTCGGAGAACCGAACGGGAAGCTGCGGAACAGATCCGTCGCCAGCTTCAGACGCTTGCGCGGATCGCGCGTAAACGCGCTGGCGATGAGCAACGGCGGCTCCGCCATTTGTCTATAGACGCTCCATCCGATGTCGTAGATCAGCCGGTGTGACTCGGTGGCCGCGACGCCATGCCGAAGCAGCGTTTCGTGCAGCGCGAGAATCAAGGCGGCGGCATGGGTGGTGAACACCGCTCCGAGCGTGGGCTGGATCGCAACCGTTGGTTCGATCTGGTAGTAGCGATCCCAGGTCTGCTTCATGAAGTCGCCGACCGACACGGCCAGCGGCGTCGTCTTCAGCGCCACTTCGGCATGTCGCACAACGAGCTCGCGCCAAAATCCGCCGCCTTCCAGCGCACGCAAGACCGTGCCCTCGAGACGATCGCGCAACTCGCCGAAAACTTCGACGCTTGCCTCCCAGTCCCAGGTCTCGTCCAGAGACTCCGACGGCAACACTTCTCCGAGGAGCAGGAGCTCGGGAACGAGTTGCGTGAAGCGCCGCTTGAGGAGGTCCAGCGACCCGGCACGCGCGGCATATTCGCGCGCGATGAAGGGCCGGGACAGC
>JANNDB010000982.1:0-2177 GCA_031387285.1 Betaproteobacteria bacterium
ACAGCGCGGTGTCGGCGTTCCAGGGCGGTGCCTTCGAATATCTGCCCAAGCCGTTTGACCTGCCCAAGGCCGTCGAACTGATCCGCCGCGCCGTCCAGGAGAGCCAGCGGGAAGAGGTGCTGGTGCACAGTGTAGCGGCCGCACCCGAGATGCTCGGGCAGGCGAGCGCCATGCAGGATGTGTTTCGCGCGATCGGGCGACTCAGCCAGAGCAACGTCACCGTGATGATCACAGGCGAATCGGGCACCGGCAAGGAACTGGTGGCGCGCGCCCTGCACAAACACTCGCCGCGCGGGGGTGCGTCCAACAGCGGGCCCTTCGTGGCGATCAATACGGCGGCGATTCCCAAAGACCTGCTGGAAAGCGAGCTGTTCGGTCACGAGCGCGGCGCCTTCACCGGCGCGCAGAGCATGCGGCGCGGTCGTTTCGAGCAGGCCGATGGCGGCACCTTGTTCCTCGACGAGATCGGCGACATGCCGTTCGACCTGCAGACACGGTTGCTGCGTGTGCTCAGTGATGGGCACTTCTACCGGGTTGGTGGGCACAGCGCGGTGAAGACCAACGTGCGCGTGATTGCGGCGACCCATCAGGACCTGGAGTTGCGGGTGCGCGATGGCGCTTTCCGCGAAGACCTGTTCCACCGTCTCAACGTGATCCGCCTGCGCCTTCCCGCGCTGCGGGAGCGGCGCGAGGACATACCCATGCTGACGCGCCACTTCCTTGCGGTGAGTGCGGTGCAGTTGGGTATCGAGCCCAAGCGCATCACCGAGGCAGCACTGGAGCGCCTGGCCGGCTTTGCATTCCCCGGCAACGTGCGCCAGCTGGAAAACATCTGCCACTGGCTCACCGTGATGGCGCCAGCCCAGATGATCGAGGCCAAGGACCTGCCGCCTGAAGTGTTGTCCAGTACCGAAGAAGGCGTTGCCGCGCCCGTGGCCCTGTCGGCATCGACCATGGCCATACCGGCGGCGCGCTCGCTCGACGCGCCGGGTCCGGTGTACGGCGCGCCGCCCGCAGCGGCCGGATTGGCACCCCATGCCGCGCGCCCCGGCGATGTCAACTGGGAGCTGGAACTGGGTTCTGAAACCCTGGCCTTGCTCTCTGAGGGCCGCAGTGACGTATGGGATGTGTTGTCGCGGCGTTTCGAGTCGCGCATGATCGCAACCGCGCTGCTGTTCACCAAGGGGCGCCGCATCGAGGCTGCGCACAAGCTCGGCATAGGGCGCAACACCATCACGCGCAAGATCCAGGAACTCGGGCTGGAGTGATTTCCGCGGGGTGGCGTCGCACCCAGTCGCTGCGCGTCAGGCCGCAGGGAGCCCGCGCCTGATACCCGCGGTCAGTCGCCGATATCCACCACAACCGGGGCGTGGTCGCTCGGCCGTTCGTTCTTGCGCGGCAAGCGGTCTATTGCGCAGCTGCGCACCCGCTCCCTGAGCGCCTGGCTCACCAGAATATGGTCGATGCGCAGTCCGCGGTTACGGCGGAATCCGAGATCGCGGTAGTCCCACCAGCTGTAGCTCTTGGGCGGTTGCTCGAAAAGGCGGTGCGCGTCGTGCAAACCCAGGGCGATCAGGGCGCGCAGGTGGTAGCGCTCCTCATCGGTGCAATGGATGGTGTCCTTCAGGCCGACCGGATCCCATACGTCGAGGTCGTCGAAGGTGATGTTGTAGTCGCCCATGAGCACCAGTAGCGGATGGCGCTCCAGTTCGTTGCGCACCCAGTTGCGCAAGGCCTTGAGCCAGTGCATTTTGTATTCAAACTTGTCACTGCCCGGCGCTTGCCCGTTCGGGAAGTAGGCGCCAATCACGCGCGTGTCCTGCACCGTGCCGCTGATCACCCGTGCCATGTCGTCGTCAAATCCGGGGATATTGCGCACTACATCGTCTGCTGGCAGGCGCGACAACAAGGCCACGCCGTTGTAGGTTTTCTGCCCGAATACCTGGGCCTGGTAACCCGCCGCCGCCAGCTCGGCATGCGCAAACTTGTCGTCCGTCATCTTGATTTCCTGCAGCACCAGCACGTCCACCGGATTGACGGCCAGCCAAGCCAGCACCTGCGGCAGGCGTACGGTCAGGGAGTTGATGTTCCAGGTGGCAAGCTGCATATCGAAAAATAGCTCTTTATTTTCAATAATCTAAAAAAATACGGCGGTCCTAGCTACGCTTGCAGCTACG
>JANNDB010000984.1:0-4049 GCA_031387285.1 Betaproteobacteria bacterium
CTTGATGTCCAGGCAGCCGGCCAGCACCAGCGGCTGGTTCGCCACGATGCCCACGGTCTGGCCCTCCATGCGGCAAAAGCCGATGATGATGTTCTTCGCGTAGACCGGCTGGATCTCGAAGAAGACGCCGTCGTCCGCCACCTTGACGATCAGCTCCTTCATGTCGTAGGGCTTGTTCGGGTTGTCCGGTACCAGCGTGTCCAGGCTGCGGTCCATGCGGTCGGCCGGGTCGCCGCTCGGCCGCACCGGCGCCTTTTCGCGGTTGTTGAGTGGCAGGTAGTTGTAGAGCCGGCGCAACATCAACAAGGCTTCCACATCATTGTCAAAGGCCAGGTCGGCCACGCCGCTCCTGGTGGTGTGCGTGTTGGCGCCGCCGAGTTCTTCCGCACTCACCTCTTCATGCGTCACGGTCTTCACCACTTCGGGGCCGGTCACGAACATGTAGGAGCTGTCGCGCACCATGAAGATGAAGTCGGTCATGGCCGGCGAATACACGGCGCCGCCGGCGCATGGCCCCATGATCATGCTGATCTGCGGCACGACACCGCTGGCCATCACATTGCGCTGGAACACGTCGGCGTAACCGCCGAGCGACGCCACCCCTTCCTGGATACGTGCGCCGCCCGAATCGTTGATGCCGATCACGGGTGCGCCCACTTTCATGGCCTGATCCATCACCTTGCAGATCTTCTCCGCATGGGCCTCGGACAGCGCGCCGCCAAACACTGTGAAATCCTGGCTGAACACGAACACCAGGCGACCATTGATCATTCCGTACCCGGTGACCACCCCGTCCCCTGGCACCTTCTGGTCCTGCATGCCGAAATCCACGCAGCGGTGTTCGACAAACATGTCCCACTCTTCAAAGGTGCCCTCGTCGAGCAGGACTTCGAGCCGCTCGCGGGCCGTCAGCTTTCCTTTGCGGTGCTGCGTTTCGATGCGTTTGGCGCCTCCGCCCATGCGGGCCTGCTCGCGCTTGGCCTCAAGTTGTTCCAGTATTGCTTGCATACCCAGTCTCCAGAGAAGGCGCCTCAGGCGCCCGAAAAATCCTGCCGGTGCAGCGCGGCCGCCACCAGCTGCAGGCTGACAAAGTCCTTGCCCCAGACCTTGCGGTTGGCGGGCAACCAGCGCAGCCAGGACAGCCGCCGCGCGGCGTGGCCCAGCATGGCGCGCACCGGCGCGGCTTCACCCGCCAGCACCTCACCCAGCGCCTTGTCCAGGACTTCCGCTGGCGCAGCCAGGTTCCATAACGAGGACTGCAGAAAGACCAGCCAGTCCCGCGCCTGGGCTTCCACCAGTGTCATCACTTCGAGCGGGTCATCTTCAAAGTCGATCAGCCCTTCGAATCGCCCGGACACAATCATGTTGCGTGCAAAACACTGGCTCAGGTACTGGCCGGCCGCATGCACCGCCAGCAGTTGCTCCAGCGCTGCCCGCCACAACGGGAAAGCCCGCATGCCCTGTTCGCGCAGCGTGAGGGCGAGATCGGTGGCGCCAAGGTAACGCATCACGAAATAGTCCGGCGCCACATGCAGCACCTGGGGCACCCTGATGCCGGAGGCCTCCAGTGCCCGCAGCCGCATCAGCTCAATGGCCTGCGAGCGCGCACCCCCATGCACCGGCACCGCCTTCAGATAGTCCACGCCGAGCAGCCGGGCCAGGGCATTGAGGACCCGGTGCGGCCAGGGGCTGCGCCGCGCGCGCTGGCCTTTCACGAGCACCTTGCCTTCAGGCAGATCAAGAATCTCCACGCGGCGCGTACGCCAGCCTGGCGAGGCTTCGATACGGGCCTTCGATGCTTCTGAAATCATGTGTCCGCGCGCGGGCTGCGCGCCGAAAAGATGTCCAGCAGGCGCTGCGCCGCAATGGACGCCACCAAGCTGCCGTCCGCGACCGCCCGGGTGCAGGACGCCAACTGCTGTGCCACCACCGGGTGCTCGCGAAAACCCTGCTGCAGGCCGGCGTTGATTCGCTCCCACAACCAGGTCACGGCCTGCTCGCGCCGGCGCCGCGCGATCGCGCCGTTGCCGCCTTGCAGCAGCTGGTAACGCTGCACCGCAGCCCAGAACGCCTCCAGTCCCTCGCCCTGCAACGCGCTGGCCTGCACCACTTGCGGATGCCAGAAGCTCTCGTCGTGCTGTGCCGTTGCCGGGTTGCCGTGCTGCCCGATAAGCCGCAGCGACGACGCTATCTGGGCCTGCGCACGCATGGCCGCCGCCGGGTCGAGGTCGGACTTGTTCACCACAACCAGATCGGCCAGTTCCATCACGCCTTTCTTGATCGCCTGCAACTCGTCGCCTGCATTGGGCAGTTGCAGCAGCACGAACATGTCGGTCATGCCCGACACCGCTGTCTCGCTCTGACCCACACCTACGGTTTCCACCAATACCACGTCGTAACCAGCCGCCTCGCAGACCAGCATGGACTCGCGCGTGCGGGCGGCGACACCGCCCAGATTGCCGCCGGACGGGCTCGGCCGGATGAACGCACTCGGGTGGACCGACAGCTTCTCCATGCGCGTCTTGTCGCCCAGAATCGAGCCGCCTGAGACGCTGGATGACGGATCCACCGTGAGCACCGCCACCCGGTGGCCCTTGCTGATCAGATACAGCCCGAGCACCTCAATGAAGGTCGATTTGCCGACGCCCGGCACCCCGCTGATGCCGATACGCAGGGCTTTGCCGCTGTGCGGCAGCAGTTGCGCCAGCAGCGCCTCGGCCTCGGCGCGATGGTCGGCACGGGTCGATTCGAGCAGTGTGATGGCCTTGGCCATCGCCCGGCGCTGGCGCACGCCGTCCGCACCCAGGATTGCGTCGATCAGTGTGGACATCGCCCGATCACAGAATTTCAAAGGCGCGCCCATCGGGCAGGCGGTAGCGGGCGAAGTCGCGCACGTCGGTGGTCATCACGCGGGTGACCCCGGTTTCACTGGCCAGCCATACCAGCGAGGCATCGGCAAGGTCCATCTCGGTACGGGGACTCTGTGTGTAGCGCTGCATCAACGGCACGAACTCCGCAAGGGTTTCCTGCTGGAACGGAAAAACGGCGATGGCCCCGCTGGCCACCCACTGCAGCAAGGTATAGCGTTGAGGCGGTGCCACGAGGTAGCTGGCTTCCACGATGCAGGGCCAGGTCGTGGACAAGGACCAATGCTCCAGAGCGGCGAGGTGAAACAGCTCGTGGTAATGGGTGGCATTTTTCTGCTGCTTGCCAAAAGCCGCCACCAAGGCGCTGGCGTCAATCAGCGCCGATGCCATGCTTGGCTCTGAGTTTGGCGATCAGCGCCGCCCGCGACGTTTCGGTGTCGTAGGGCTGCTCTTCCCCCTCAAAGGCCCGCCCGAGATCAGCGTATTGCGGGCGTGCTTCCTCGGCCTTGAGCTGCATCATCAATGCATAGGGGTCCTTGCGCCCCAGGGCGCGCTCGACGGCATCAATTATGAACTGCGACTTGGTCACGCCCTTGCGCCTGGCGGCAAGTTCCAGTTCTTTTTCCATCAGGGGATTCATGCGGTCAGATACGGCCATGGCAGACTCCGAAATACGGTATTACTGTATCACATCATCCCGGGTTGGCCTTGTTTGCCGCCTCGATCTGCACCAGTACGCCCCTGGCAGAAACCGGAATCGGCGTACCCGGTCCGTAAATGCCCTTGACCCCGGCTGCATACAAAAAATCTTAGTCCTGCTTGGGCACCACACCGCCCACGAATACCACGATGTCCCCGCCGCCCTGGCGTTTGAGTTCCGCGATGATGGCCGGCACCAATGTCTTGTGGCCGGCGGCGAGCGTGGAGACGCCGACCGCATGCACATCGTTCTCGATGGCCTGGCGCGCGCATTCTTCCGGCGTCTGGAACAACGGGCCGATATCCACGTCGTAACCAAGATCGGCAAATGCGGTGGCAACGACCTTGGAGCCGCGGTCGTGCCCGTCCTGCCCCAACTTGGCGATCAGCACGCGCGGCCGGCGCCCCTGGGCGGTGGCGAAACGGGCGATGTCGGCCTTCAGGGCGTCCCAGTATTGCATCGTGTCTCCCTTGGTCGCATCC
>JANNDB010001000.1:0-7670 GCA_031387285.1 Betaproteobacteria bacterium
GTTCACCGCGACGTCGGTCACCAGCTTGATGACAGGAGTCCGGATCAGTTCGGGTGACCCAAGAACGGCGATGGCTTTGATGCCCGCGCCGATGCCGGCCTTGAGCGCCGCCGCAACACCCTCGGAGCCGCGCACGGCCATCAGGTGAACCTCGATACCGAAACGCTGCGCGGCCTCCTTGGCGGCCGCCAGTTGCGCCGAACCACTGGTCGAATCCCACAACAGGCCGATCAGGCGAATGCCTGGGGCGGCCGAGCGCAGCAACTCGATCCACTTGCCGGCCAATGCGGGAATATCGAGGAACAAGCCGGTGAGATTGCCACCCGGTCGCGCCAGGCTGCGCGCCCAGCCGGCTTGCACCGGGTCGGTTTCGAGGTCGAAGGCGACAATCGGGATCTCGCTGCTCTGCTCCCGCGCAGCCTTCACGGCGGCGGGCCCCACCGCAAAGATCAGGTCGACTTTGAGCTTCACAAGCTCCAAAGCCAGGCTGGGAAAAAGCTCCGGCTTGCCGGGCGCGAAGCGGTTCTCGAAGGTGATGTTTTGGCCTTCGATGAAACCCAGCTCGCGCAGGCCCAGGGCTAGGGCATCGGCAATCGGCGTGCGAATACCGGTGAAAGGGTACAGCGCACCCACCACGGGGAGCCGCTGTCCCGGCTGCGCGCGCGAAAGGGTGGGGGCGCCAAGCAGAGCCAGCGCCAGGGCATTGGCAAAGTCGCGGCGGTTTTTCACTGGATCACCTCATCGGCGCGCAGCAACATGCTTTGGGGAATGGTGATGCCGAGCGTCTTGGCGGCTTTGAGGTTGATGGCCAGTACGAAACGCGTCGCCTGCTCAACCGGGATGTCGGCCGGCTTGGCGCCCTTGAGGATCTTGTCGACTAGCTGGGCCGAGCGGCGCAACTGGTCGGGCAGCGAAGGGCCGTAGGAGAACAAGCCACCGGCTTCGAGCCAGTGCGGGCGACTCAAGACGACCGGCACGCGCTTTCGATTTGCCAGTTCGACAATCCGAGCGCGCAGATTGCTGGAGCTCGTGGTGATGGCAATGATCGCGTCGACGCCCTGGCCAGTCAACTTGGTTACGGCGGCCTCCACCTCGTCTGGGCTCGACAACTCAGCCACGATGATCGTCAGACCGAGCGTCGCCGAGGCCTTGTCGATGCTGGTGCGGTCGTCCTTCGACAATGGCTCATTGGGGTCGACCAGGTACCCGACGCGCTTGGCACGGGGCAAGATCTCGCACAGCAATTCGAGCCGCTTAGGCACGAGCGACTCGCTGTAGCTGACGACACCGGTCGCGTTCCCACCTGGTCGCGCGAGGCTCGCCACGAGGCCGAGGCCAACCGGGTCGTTCCCCGTCTCGAACACGATCGGTATCGCGCGCGTGGCCTGGCGCGCGGCCAGAGCCGGCGCTGGCCGCGGCGCGTAAATCAACTCCGGCTTGCGCGCCACCAGTTCGGCCGCAAGCCGGGGCAAGTCGCGCTGCTGATCGTCGGCATAGACGCGGTCGTAGACGATGGTCAGCCCTTCGATCCAGCCGAGCGCGCGCATCTGGTCGAAGAAGGGTTTGAGGGTGATTTCGTCCTTCGCGCGCGTGCTGGGTGCCAGCACACCGACGCGGCGCAGGCTGGTGGCGGGTGTTTGCGCCCGCAGCAGCGCCGTGCGCCCGGACAGGCCAGCGCCCAGCGCGAGGATGACCAGTCGGCGTTGGTTCATCAAATCACCTTCGTTTGGCGCGGTAGCACACGCTTTGGCGGAGCAAAGGCCAGCAGGTGAAATCGCTCGGGTGCATTAAACTAGTCATCTAGCTAGTTGGTTGGTTAGGTAGAGGAGTGCACATGAAAGAAGTTGGAACTTTCGAGGCCAAGACCCACCTGAGCGCGCTGCTCGACGAGGTCGCCGCCGGCATGGAGGTGGTGATCACGCGGCGTGGCATAGCCGTCGCGCGGCTGGTTCCTGCCAATGCGCCTCGCGCCAGCGTGGTCGGCGATCCGATCGCGCGGGCCAAAACGTTTGCAAAGCACCAGACGCTCGGGCGCGTATCTTGGAAGACACTGCGCGACGAGGGCCGGCGGTGACCGGATTCGTGCTCGACGCCTCGGTCGCGCTCGCCTGGTGCTTCGATGATGAAAGCACACCGGCCGCCTGGGCGCTTCTCGACCGCTTGCAACACGCGCCGGCGTTCGTGCCAGCCCTGTGGGCGCTGGAGGTCGGCAACATCCTGCTGGGCGCCGAGAAACGCCGGCGCATCAGCCAGGCACGCAGCGTCGAATTCCTGGGGATACTGGGCGCACTCGACATTCGCGTCGACCCCGACCGGCCGGGGCGCGCATTCAGGGACGTGCTGCCACTGGCGCGCGCGCAGCAGCTCACGACCTACGACGCGAGTTACCTCGAACTGGCCATGCGCCTGGGGCTGCCGCTGGCGACCAAGGATGCGGCCCTGGTGCGTGCGGCGGCCACGCTGCGCATCGCGACACTCGGCGCTTGAAGGCGAGGCTGCTGCGGCGATGCGTGTGTGCACCGGTTTCATTGAATCACCTCGTCGGCGCGCAGCAACACGTTCTGCGGGATGGTGATGCCGAGCGCCTTGGCGGCTTTCAGGTTGATCACCAGTTCGAAGCGTGTCGGCTGCTCGACCGGGATGTCGGCCGGGTTGGCGCCCTTGAGGATCTTGTCGACCAGCTGGGCTGAGCGGCGAAGCTGGTCGGCCAGCGACGAGCCGTAGGAAAACAAGCCGCCGGCTTCCAGAAATGCCGCGCGATTCAAGATCACCGGTACGCGTTTGCGATTCGCCAGCTCGACAATTCGCGCGCGCAGATTGCCGGCGATCGTCGTGCCGGCAAAGATCACATCGACACCCTGGCCAGTCAGCTTGGCCAGGGCGGCATCCAATTCGCTCGGATTCGACATGTCGGCCCAGATGATCGTCAGGCCGAATGCTGTAGCCGCCTGGCCGATGCTGTGGTTGCTGGCATCCGACTGCCGCTCGGTCGGGTCGCGCAGGAGCCCCACGCGCCTCGCATTGGGCAAGATCGCGTGCAGCAGTTCGAGCCGCTTGGGCGCCAGCGACTCGATGACGTTGATGACTCCGGTCGCGTTTCCGCCCGGGCGCGCGAGGCTGGCCACGAGGCCATTGCCCACCGGGTCGGTCAAGGTTGTGAACACGATCGGGATCGTACCCGTGGCCTGCTTCGCGGCCAAAGCGGCCACCGTCGGTGGCGCATAGATCAGCACCGGCCTGCGCGCCACCAGCTCAGCCGCAAGCCGGGGTAGGTCCTGCTGCTGGTCATTGCCATACACCCAGTCGTAAGCAACGGTCTGCGCTTCGATCCAGCCCAGCGCACGCATCTCATCGAAGAAGGGTTTGAGCGTGACTTCCTCCTTTGCACGCGTGCTGGGCGCCAGCACGCCGACGCGGCGCGGGTTGGCGCCTGGTGCCTGAGCCCGCAAGAGTGGCGCATAGGCCGAAAGGCCGGCGCCCAGCGCGAGCAAGAGGAATCGACGTTGAGTCACTGCATCACCTCCTCGGCAACCAGTCTACGCTCGAACCCCATCTGCATGGGGTGAATCTGCAGCCCACGCTTCGCCACCGGGCTGCCCGCCTTGCGGGCATCGCGTCAATCCGCCGACAGTCCTGCCATGGAGCCGAAGCTCGTCAACAAGCAGGCTGAGATTGCCGCCGTGTGCCGCCAATTCGGCGTGTCGCGGCTCGAAGTCTTCGGCTCCGCTGCAGTGGGTGGATTTGACCCTGCCTCGAGCGACTACGATTTCATTGCAATCTTCAATGCCCAGCCGGGTGTGTCGATGGCCCGCCGCTTCCTGGGGTTCAACGAAGCACTCGAAGCGCTTCTCGAACGCAAGGTGGACCTGATGACGGATCGCCTGATCGAGAACCCCTACCTGCGGGCCGCGGTCAATGCGTCCCGCAAGCCGGTGTACGCCGAGTCGACTTCCGAAGCATCTGTTTGACGCACTGACGGCCGTGCGATTGGCTCGGCAGTTTTCGGCTGGTTTGTCGTTTGACGGCTTTGATTCGGACGTGTTGGTGCGGTCGGCCATCGAGCGGCAACTGGAGATTCTTGGCGAAGCGTGCCAGCGGATGGTGCAGGCAAACGCCGAGATTCGCCAGCGCTTGCCCGAAGTCGGCTTCGCCGTCGGCCTGCGCAACAAGATCATTCATGGCTACGACCGAATTGAAAACGCGGTCGTGTACGACACGTTGATGCATGACTTGCCGGCTCTCGAAGACCGCCTGATTCAAGAGTTGGCAAAGCTGCCGCCACCTTGATGGCGCATCGGGTCGAAGAACAGCATGTTCAAGACATCGTCCTTCGCACGTGTGCTGGGCATCAGCACGCCGATGCGGTGCGGGTGGGTGACCGGCGTTTGCGCCAAGAGCAGCGGCGCGTAGCCCGACAGGCCGGCGAACACGGCCTCGAAATCGCTCTCGGCCTGGGCCTTGACCACCACCAAGCGCACGCCCAGGCTGCGCGCGGCCTGCTCGGATTCTTGGACCATCGATTGCACGATGGTGCCACCCGGGTTGACGAGCAACCCGATGCGCGTGGCGGCGGGCAGCGCTTCACGCAGCAGACTCAGCCGCTTGGCTTCGAGCAGCGTGGTGAGCAGGCTGACGCCGGTCAGGTTGGCACCCGGTCGGCCGACACTGGCGACCAGCCCATTGGCGACCGGGTCACCACCTGCCGAGAAGACGATCGGAATGCTGGCGCTGGCGGCCTGCGCGGCCAGGGCCGCGTGGTCGCCACAGCTGGCGACCAGTACGGCGACCTGCCTCCGCACGAGCTCGTTGGCCATCTCCGGCAAGCGCTCGTAACGGTTCTCGGCCCAGCGATATTCGATGGCGATGTTTTGCCCCTCGACAAAACCGCTGTCGCCCAGTCCTTGGCGAAAGGCTGCCACCAGGTGGGCGAACGGTGTCGGTGATGCGCCGCTGAGAAAGCCGATCGAGGGCAGGGCCGGCTGCTACGCGCGCGTGCCGGCGGGAAGGGCGGCCACGACGCCAAGCGCCGCGAGGAGGTGGCGTCGATTCACTGAATCACCTCGTCGGCCCGCAGCAACAGCGAGCGCGGCACGGTGATGCCGAGCGCCTTGGCCGTCTTCAGGTTGATGACCAGCTCGAAACGTGTCGGCTGCTCGATAGGCAGATCGCTCGCCTTGGCGCCATTGAGGATGCGCACGACATGGGTGACGAGTTGGCGGCTCATCGCGCTGAGGCTGGGTCCGTAGGCCATCAGCCCGCCTTCCCGCGCGGCAACTGGCCACTCGTAGATGGCGGGCAGGCGCGCCTTGGCCGCTAGTTCGAACATGCCCATGCGTTGGCCATGCAGGAACGGCGAGTTGAGCACGTTGACCCCGGCCACGCGCAAGCGGCGCGCGGCTGCGAAGGCCGTGTCGATCTCGGCCAGCGTATTCGCATAGGCCGCATGCGTCACCAGCCCCAACGCGCGCCCGGCGTCCTCGACCATCTGCATGGCTTCGGGCAGGGGCCGCAGGCCGGCCAGATTGAGCACGGCGCTGCCCCGGGGCAAGGTCTGCGAGAGCAGCTCCAGGCGCTTGGCATTCAGCGGAAAGGGCAGGAAGCTGATCCCCGTCACCCGCCCGCCCGGGCGCCCGAGCTGCGCCGCGTAGCCCGAGGCAACCAGGTCGCCCAGTGGCACGATCGGCGTGGCCAGCGCAGCCGCGGCGGCCAGCGCAGCGTCAGCGGCCTGTCCTGGCGCGACGATCACCGTGGGCTTGAGCGCCGCGAGTTCGGCGGCCAGGCGCGGCAGGTCCTGCGCGCGACCCTCCGCGTAACGCACATCCAGCACGACATCGCGGCCCTCTACATGCCCGCGCTCGCGCAAGCCCTCGCGAAAAGCCTGCACGGCGGCGGCGGTACTGGCGACGCTGCCGACTGTCAGATACCCAATGTGTTGAAGTGCTTGTCCAGGCTGCGCAACTGACGGCTGTGCTCCAAACCCGCCCAATAGCGTCGCACCCGCAGTGGCCAGCAGCCAGGAGCGGCGTCGGGTGCCGGCATGCCATGGCTGCGCGACCAGAGTCTGCACTGAAGCACTTCGTGTTGTCATTGGATCACCTCATCGGCGCGCAGCAGCAGGGCCTGCGGGATGGTGATACCGATGGCCAGAGCGGTCTTCATGTTGATCACCAGCTCGAACTTGGTCGGCTGCTCCACCGGCAGGTCGCCGGGCCTGGCACCTTTGAGAATCTTGTCGACATAGGTCGCGGCGCGGCGCCAGATGTCGTACAGGTCTGCGCCGTGCGACATCAGCCCTCCGGCTTCGACCAGCGGACGCAGCCCGAACATGGTCGGCAGCCGGTGGCTGGTGGCGACCTCGGCGATGCGCCGGCCGTGCGGAAAGAAAGCGCCGCCGCCCAGCACCAGCAAGCCGCTGCAGCGGGCGGTGGCAGCAGTCTTGATGGCGGCGTCGATCGCGCCGACGTCGCGCAGTTCGAGCGACAGCAGCCTCCATCCGCGCAAGCGGGCGGCGGCCTCGGCCGCCTGCCAGTCCTGCGGGTCGGCCCGGTACCACAGCGCGGCCACCGGCGCCGCGCCGGGAACCAGTTCCTTGAGCAACTCGAGCCGCTTGCCTATGGTCTCGGTCGATTGCAGGCTCAAACCAGTCACGTTGCCGCCCGGGCGGGCCAGGCTTTGAACCAGCCCCTGGCCCACCGGGTCGACCGATGCCGCCATCACGATCGGGATCGTGGCGGTGGCTTGTTTGAGCGCCACTGCCGGCAGCCCACCGCCGGCGATGATCACATCGGGTTTTTGGCGCACCAGCTCGGCAGCCAGGGCGGGCAGGCGCTCCGGGTTACCCCCGGGGCCGCGTGACTCGGTTACGAAATGCGCACCGTAGCGGTATCCGAGCGTGGCCATCCCGCCCAGGAATGCGGCCGCCGAGCGGTCAGATGGCTGCGGGCCGGTCGGGCCGGAGTCGGTGCCACTAAAGCCCAGGATGCCGATGCGATAGACCTTGCGCGCCTCCTGGGCCGCGACCGTCAACGGCGTGCCCGCAGCGAGCATGGCAACCGAAGTGAGAAGGGCCTCACGTCGTTTCAACTGTTCCCCTCTCGTCGTTGCGAACCAACACAAGTTCCGGGATCGGCGGGCACCCACCCCAAAGAGGCCGGGTTGCGTTTCAGTTTACGCTTCAATCTGGGTTGTGGGGCCCCTCTTGACGGACCTTGGCTGCAGCTCTGTCGCCATCACCCTGCCGAACCCGGCCGCCCCCGTGGTGAGCACGTATGGCGGCATTTCGTGGCAGTCTGCGACTGGCTGGGCCTCAACCCTTCAACAGGGCAACCGCCAATACGCCGGCTTTGGGCGCACGTCGCGCGAACTGCCGGTCAAACGTGGCGAACCGATCCCCGTCACGGCGCTGCGCTGCATGCAAGGCGTCGGCAAAGTCGAGGCCCGCTTCATGACCCTGCAAAGCATGATCGGTCAGCACCGGATCGAGCGCATCGATGTTCCGCAAAACCAGCAGGTCGCGCAAGCAAGACGCGATCAATGTGGCGTCCAACTGGTAACTCGCGCGCAGCACCCAAACGCACTCCATCAACACCGAAGGCGCCACGGTGCAAGGCTCGGACGCCACCAGAGTCTCGGCCGCGCGCGCCTGAGCTGCATCGTCGCCGATGATCAGG
>JANNDB010001117.1:0-1685 GCA_031387285.1 Betaproteobacteria bacterium
GCCGACGAAGTGGGCGCTGCTGCAGTCGACTATCTGCGTGTTGCCGGGCACATGGTTTTTGGATATTTCTGGGCGCGCGCGGCGCAGGTCGCGCTGCGGGAAATTGCCGCTGGCAACACCGATCCGTTCTATCTGGCCAAGTTGCAGACGGCGCGTTTCTACTTTGCCAAGCTGTTCCCTGAAACCGCGTCACTGATGCTTACCGCCCGCTCCGGTTCCAAGGTGTTGATGGACACCGAGGCCGTGTTTGCATAGATTCGGCGTTCCGCCCGATTCATTCCCCATTTGTCATTTCAGGAGAGTTCCATGATCAAGCAAACCCTTTTCACGCTGGCCCTGTTCGCCGCATCCGTATCCGCCCAGGCGCAGATGACGCCGGTGGGCAGCTGGCACACGATCGACGACAAGACCAAGGAAGTGAAGTCGGAGATTCTTGTCACAGAGACCGCTGGCGTGATCTCCGGCAAGGTAACCAAGCTGCTGCGCAAGGACGCCAAGCAGGACGCCGTCTGTGACGAGTGCACCGACGACCGCAAGGGCAAACCCATGCTCGGCCTGGAAATCATCCGTGGCGCCAAGAAGGCCGACGGCAAGGATGTCTGGGAAGACGGCAAGATCCTGGACCCGGAAAACGGCAAGAGCTACTCGCTGAGGATGACACCCATCGAGGGCGGCAAGAAGCTGGAAGTGCGTGGTGCGATCGGGCCCTTTGGCCGCACCCAGACGTGGGTCCGTACGCCCTGAACGAAGTCCAGCAATGTCCCGATTCCAAGTCAAACAAGTCGCCGTTCTGGGCGCGGGCGTGATGGGCGCGCAGATTGCTGCGCACCTCGTCAACGTCGGTGTTCCCGTACTGTTGTTCGACCTTCCTGCCAAGGAGGGTCCGAAGAACGGCATCGTCACGCGCGCGGTCGACGGCCTCAAGAAGCTCAAGCCAGCACCGCTCGGCGTGGCGCAGGATGCCGCGCTGATCCGCCAGGCCAATTACGAGGAGCATCTGGAGCTGCTGCGCGACTGCGATCTGGTGATCGAAGCAATTGCGGAGCGCATGGACTGGAAGCTGGACCTGTATCGCAAGATCGCACCGTTTCTGTCGGTGCACGCCATCGTCGCGTCCAACACTTCGGGTCTGTCAATCACCAAGCTCAGTGAAGCCCTGCCCGAGGCCATCCAGCCGCGCTTTTGCGGCATCCACTTCTTCAATCCGCCGCGCTACATGCAACTGGTGGAACTGATCAATACCCCCACCACCGGGCCGGATGTGCTGGACGAACTGGAGGCGTTTGCCACCAGCGCGCTCGGCAAGGGCGTGGTGCGCGCACACGATACGCCCAACTTCATCGCCAACCGCATCGGTATCGCCGGCATGCTGGCCACGCTCAGGCAGGTCGAGAACTTCGGCCTGACCTACGACGTGGTGGACGACCTGACCGGCAAGAAGCTTGGCCGCGCCAGTTCGGGCACCTTCCGCACCGCCGACGTGGTGGGCCTGGACACGCTAGCGCACGTGGTGAAGACACTGCAGGACAACCTCAGCCTGGAATCCGATCCGTTTTACGGCAACTTTGCGACGCCGCCGGTGTTGGCGAAGTTGCTGGAGCTGGGCAATCTGGGTCAGAAGACCGGCGCCGGTTTCTACAAGAAAGTTGGGCGTGACATCCTGCGTTTCGACGCGGCCAGCAATG
>JANNDB010001035.1:0-1535 GCA_031387285.1 Betaproteobacteria bacterium
TCGTTACGGGCTGGCACCACGGGTCCAGGCGGTACCGCTGGCGGCGCTACTACCAAAGTCCGTCGGGGTCTGAAAGCCAGTTCAACATCGGCCAGCGGGCCCCCCGCTTAGTAGGCAGCCGGGAGCAGGACACCTGTTTGCTCACCTGGCCCAGGGCGACGCCATGGACTTGAACGCCGAATTCGGCATGCAAGGGGCACATCTGCATGGTGGCCGCCCCTTCAGGCGACATCGGTACAGCGCTTCAGGCCCGAATCACCAGCTCGTGCGGGAGGATGATAGCCTTGGCCGCGCCGTCGGCGAGTGCAGCGACGATGGCGCCACCGTAGGCGGCATAGGGCACACGAACCGCATGCAGCCAGGGCGCCACCCAAGCGTTCATCGGGCTGTCGTCGAAGCCGATCAGCACGAGGTCGCGGCCGATCCGCAGCCCGGCTTCGGCCGCAAAACGGTGCGCGCCGTAGGCAATCAGGTCGCTGGTGCAGAACACCACTTTGGGCGGCCGGTCCTGCGCCAGCAGCCGCTGCATGCCGCGGTAACCGATCTGCAGATGTTCGGCCCCTGCCACGGTCTGGATGCGGGAGGAAGGCAAGGCGATGCCGCAGGCCTTCAGGCCGGACCTGAAACCGGTCACCCGATCGGCCGTGGCGGACGACGACAGCCTGGCATGGATCAGCCCCACCGCATCAAAGCCCTGCGCGGCGACCCAGCGCGCCACCTCGGCACCTGCACCGAGGTTGTCGATGCCTACATAACGCTGGTTCCCGCCCCCCACGGGCGAGCGCCGGTTGACGAACACCAGAGGCTCGCCGGCCTGCACGAAGCTGCGCAGCACCGGGCTGTCGACGGCACCCAGCAGGACCAGGCCGCGCGCGTAGTGCGAGCGCATCTCCAGCAAGTACTCGTCCTGCAGCTCCGGCCGTTCATGCGTGTCGCACAGCACCATCACATAACCGGCGCCACGCAGTGCCACCTCCGCCGCGGCCACGATGGCCGGCATGGTCGGATTCGCCATGTTGGCGGCGAGCACCGCCACCAGGCGGCTTTGCCCGCTGCGCAAGGCGCGCCCGGCGCCCGTCGGGCGATAGCCCAGCGCTGCGATCGCGGCCTGTACCCGGCTGACGGTGGCTGCCGAAGCCTTGTTGGCCACGCCATTGACAACCCGTGACACGGTGGCGATGGATACGCCGGCATGGGCTGCGACGGCCGAGATCGACACGCTGTCGTGTGCACCTGGTGCCCGGGTTGAAGCCGGGCTGTCGCCAGGCGTCACGGTCGTCTTGGAAGGTGGTCGGGCCATACTAGGGATAACGCTTATTGCGCATTATCGGTGGGTGGAAGAGAATTTTGGGTAAACGTTTTCCCTTTGTTCCCTTTCTTTGTTCTTTTTTGTTCCCCCAACCAGCCGGAGACACGCATGAAGATCATGAAAACCCTGCAATCCTTGGCGGCAGCCGCCGCCACCACCTTCGCGATGGGCCAGGCTCTGGCCCAGGAACTGGTCGTCTGGCACGACCTGGGCGACAACGGCATCA
>JANNDB010001038.1:0-15447 GCA_031387285.1 Betaproteobacteria bacterium
CCAAGTGCTGTGCCATCACCGGCGTTAACCGCCGCACGCAGCCCGCACCCTGCGCGCAGGATTTGCACCCCGCCTTTGCTTTAAGGCTAAACTATTCATTTCTAAAGCTCGGGTTTTTCTCTATTGCCGCCACGCAGCGGGCCGCTACGATAATCGGCAACAAGCCACAACCCGCTTTTTATTGTTTTCCAGGAGATCCCCATGACCTCACGTCGTTTGGTACTGTCGCGCAGCGCCGCGCTGATTGGCGCGGCTTCCACCGGCCTCTTGTTGCCCCCCTATGCGCGCGCCCAGGGCGGCAAATTGCGTGTCGGCCTGATGCTTCCCTACACCGGAACTTTCGCGCAGCTGGGGGTCGCGATTGAAAACGGGTTTCGCCTGGCCATCGACGAGCAAGGTGGAAAGCTCGGTGGGCGCGAGATCGAATACTTCAAGGTGGACGACGAGTCGGAACCGGCCAAAGGCATCGAAAACGCCACCAAGCTGGTGCAGCGCGACAAGGTCGACGTGTTGGTCGGCACCGTGCACTCCGGCGTGCAGATGGGTATCCACAAGGTCGCCCGGGACTCCGGCGTGCTGAGCCTGATTCCGAACGCCGGGGTCCACATCGCAACCCGCGCCCAATGTGCGCCCAATGTGTTTCGCACCTCGTTCTCCAATTCGCAGCCGACCCGCGCACTCGGCCAGGCCATGATCGCCAAGGGCCACAAGAAGGCCGTCTGGATCACCTGGAAATACGCGGCCGGCGACGAGGCCTTTGAAGGCTTCAAGGAAAGCTACACCGCTGCCGGTGGAACCATCGTCAAGGAGCTCGGCCTGCCCTTCCCGAACGTCGAGTTTCAGGCGCTGCTGACCGAGATCGCCGCCCTCAAGCCCGATGCCGTGGCCTGTTTCTTCGCGGGCGGCGGGGCAGCCAAGTTCATCAGGGACTACGCGGCAGCCGGCCTAAAGGGCAAGATTCCCCTGTATGGTTCCGGCTTCCTGACCGAAGGCGTGCTCGATGCCGCGGGTCCGGCGGCAGACGGCGTCATCACGGCGCTGCATTACGGCGACGGCATCGAAACGCCGCGCAACAAGGCGTTCCGGCTGGCCTACGCCAAGAGCTTCAAGCTGCAGCCCGACGTGTACGCGGTTCAGGGGTATGACACCGGCCTGTTGATGGTGACTGGCGCCAACGCGGTCAAGGGAGACCTCAACAACAAGGCGGCCCTGTACAAGGCGATGGAGTCAGCCACCATCGACAGCCCGCGCGGCAAGTGGAAGATGAGCAAGTCGCACAATCCTATCCAGGACATCTACCTGCGCGTGGTGGAAAACAAGGAAAACAAGGTCATCGGCGTCGCCGCCAAGGCCCTCGAAGACTCTGGCGCGGGTTGCAAGATGGCCTGAAGGCGCTAGCCCTGCCCACCCGGACAACGGCGGCATCATGTCCGCCGTTTTTGCGTGCGGCGCCTGAACACTATGGATTTCGCCACCTTCCTGATCCAGCTGCTCAACAGTGTGCAGTACGGCCTGTTGCTGTTCATGCTGGCGGCCGGACTCACACTGATCTTCGGCATCATGGGTGTGGTGAACCTGGCGCACGGCAGCTTCTATATGCTGGGCGCCTACCTGGCCTACGCGCTGAGCGCTCTGTTTGGCAGCCTGACGCTGGCCATCATCGGCGGGGTGGCCATTGCGATGCTGGCCGGGCTGTTGCTCGAGCGCCTGCTGTTTCGCCATTTCTACCAGCGCGACCACCTCGATCAGGTGCTGATGACTTTCGGCCTGATCTACATCTTCGAGGAAATCCGCTCCATGGTCTGGGGCGACGATGTGCATGGCGTCAAGATACCCGACCTGCTTGGCGCCTCGATCCAGTTGACCGAGAACCAGGCCTATCCGGTGTACCGGCTTTTCATGGCCGGTGTCTGCATTGCGCTGGCTGCTGGCTTGTACCTGCTGATTTCGCGCACGCGCCTGGGCATGAAAATCCGCGCCGGCGCCTTCAACCGCGACATGGCGGAGGCGCTGGGCATCAATATCACGCGCATCCACGCAGTCGTTTTTGCGCTGGGTGTGGGCCTGGCCGCCGTGGCGGGCATCATCGCAGCCCCGGTCTCCAGCGTTTATCCGAACATGGGTTCGCAGGTCCTGATCATGTGTTTTGTGGTGGTGGTGATTGGCGGCATCGGCTCGGTGCGAGGAGCCCTGATCGCCGCGCTGCTGGTCGGCTTCGTCGATACCTTCGGCAAGGTCCTGCTGCCGCAAGTGGCAGGCATGCTGGTCTACATGCTGATGGCCGGCGTGCTGCTCTGGAAGCCGGAAGGGCTGTTCAAGCAATGAGCGCAGCGCCGGGCCGCCCCAAGCAAGCTCGCACCGCAGCCCGAAGGGCGGAGGTTTCGGCAATGAGCGCAGCGCCGGGCCGCCCCAGACTAGCTCGCGCCGCAGCCCGAAGGGCGGAGGCTTCATCATGAGCGGCGCACGGATCCACATGGAGGCGTTTCCGCGCGGCGTGCGCATTGCGCTGGGCATGGGCCTGGCCTCGCTGTTGTTGTTCCCGTTTGCCGGGACCGACTTTTATACGCAGATGGTCACGCGCATGATGATCCTGGCCATCTTTGCCATGAGCCTGGACCTGCTGCAGGGCGTCACTGGCCTGGTGTCGCTTGGCCATGCCGCGTATTTCGGCCTGGCAGGCTACGCGCTGGCGTTCCTGACGCCGCAAAGTGAAGCGGTCAGCCTGTGGTGGACTCTGCCACTGGCCGTGCTCGGCGCAGGCGCCGCGGCACTGGTGATCGGCTTCTTTGTGGTGCGCACGCACGGTATCTACTTCATCATGGTCACCATGGCGTTTGCGCAGATGGTGTTCTACCTGTTCTTTGACAACAAGGTGCTGGGGGGGTCCGACGGGCTTTATATCAACCTGCGCCCGACGCTGGCCGTGGGCAGCCTGACGCTGCTCGACCTCGATGACAAGCGGGTGCTGTACTACTTCACGCTGGGGCTGATGTTGCTGGTCTATGGGTTCCTGCGCCGCCTGCTGTGGAGCCCGTTCGGGCGCGCCCTCGCCGGCATCCGGGTCAACGAACACCGCATGCGGGCGATGGGCTTCGGCACCTTCGGCTACAAGCTGGCCGCCTTCACCCTGGCTGGCGCGCTGGCCGGGCTGGCGGGCTACCTGTGGGGTGTGCAGAGCGGCTACATCAACCCGGAGCTGATGGGTTTTCACATGAGCGCACACGCCATCATGATGGTCATCCTGGGCGGCATGGGGAACTTTGCCGGCGCCATCGCGGGTGCCTTCACGTTCGAGCTGGTGTTGCATCTGCTCAAGGACCTGCCAACGGTCGGCGGCTTCGCACTGGGCAAGCACTGGCAGCTGTGGATGGGCAGCTTCATCGTGCTGGTTGTTGTATTCGCGCCGCGTGGCGTGCTCGGGCTGGTGCAGAAGTTGACCGCAGGCAAGACCGGCAGCGGAGAGCGCAATGACTGAAGTCCTGCTGCGCGCCAGCAAGCTGACCCGGCGCTTCGGTGGACTCGCAGCCGTCAACGAAGTGTCGATCGAGCTCTGGCGCGACCGTATCCACGCCGTGATCGGCCCCAACGGCGCGGGCAAGTCCACGCTGACCAACCTGCTCTCGGGCGACCTGCCGCCGACATCGGGCAGCATCACCCTGGACGCCCAGGACGTGACCGGCTGGACGCCCGAGCGCATCTCGCGCCAGGGCCTGGGGCGCAGTTACCAGAAGACCAACATCTTCCTGCCATTCAGCGTGTGGGACAACGTGTTCCTGGCCGCTCAATCGCGCGACCTGCAGCAACCCTGGAACCCGCTGCGCTGGATACGTCCGGCAGCCGCTTCGCAGCCGGCCCGCGTGCGCTGCGAAGCCGCGCTCGAACTGGCCGGCCTCAGCGGGCGGCGCGATGCCATCGCCGGCACCACCAGCCACGGCGAACAGCGCCAGCTCGAAATCGCCATGACACTGGCCACCGAGCCCCAGGTGCTGCTGCTCGACGAACCACTGGCCGGCATGGGCGTGGCGGAAGCCGAACAGATGGTCGCGTTGCTGCTGCGCCTCAAGAAGGACCATGCCATCCTGCTGGTGGAGCACGACATGGACGCGGTCTTCGCGCTGGCCGACCACCTCACGGTGATGGTGAACGGCCAGGTGATCGCCAGCGCGACACCCGCGGACATCCGCGCCGACCCGAACGTGCAGGCGGCCTATTTGGGCGAGGAGGCACACTGAATGCCTTCGGCGAATTTGCTCATCGAAGCCCGTGGCCTGAACACCTGCTACGGCGCCAGCCACATCCTGCGTGGCGTCGACTTCTCCGTGGCGCGCGGCGAAACCATCGGCCTGATGGGGCGCAATGGCATGGGCAAGAGCACCCTGCTCAAGAGCATCATGGGCCTGGTCAAGCCGCAATCGGGCAGCGTGCATGTGATGGGGAAGGACATGACCGGCCGGGCGCCCTACGAGATAGCAAGCCTCGGTGTGGCCTATGTGCCCGAAGGGCGCGGCATCTTCGGCAACCTGAGCGTCGTCGAGAACCTGCAGATGGCGGCCCGTGCCGGCAATACCGACGCCGCCCACGCCCGAGCGAAGGCGGGGCAAGACTGGAACTACGCGCGCGTGCTGGAGACATTTCCGCGCCTCAAAGAGCGGCTCGGCCACGGCGGGCAGCAGCTCAGCGGCGGCGAACAGCAGATGCTCACCATCGGCCGCGCGCTGATGACCAACCCGGACGTGCTGATCCTGGACGAAGCCACCGAAGGCCTGGCGCCGCTGATCGCCCGCGAGATCTGGCGCATCTGCGCAATGATCCGCGAGAGCGGTATCAGCAGCATCATCGTCGACAAGAACTGGAAACACGTGACGCAGATCACCGACCGCAACATCATCCTGGTCAAGGGTCAGGTGGTGTTCGCCGGCAGTTCGGACGAACTGCTGGCCAGGCCACAGTTGCTGGAGCAGTACCTGGGCGTTTGACCTGGGGCGCGCGGACCGCCCTGCAAGGTCACAACGGGGCCCAGCGCAGCGGCAGCGCGTCGCGCAGCCGCCATCCGGCATCCAGATGGAAGCGCCAGGCGCGTTCGGCACCCGCGATGCGAGCCAGCTCCGCTCCCTCCCAGACGATCTCCACGCGGCCCGTGAGGGTCAGCAGATCACCACGGGCGAAGTCGATGAACAGCAGTCCGGCACGGGGATGCGCCATGAAGTTGCCAAGCGTCATGAACACCTTGTTGCCCCTGAAGTCCGGAACCAGCAGGGTGTGGTCGTCTTCGATCCGTACAAATCCTGCAGGTCCGCCGCGGTGGGACACGTCACTGCCGTGGGCCATCGACGCGGCGTCGCCTGGGGCGTGGCTGGCGACAAACAGGGTGTCGGACTGACCAATCTGCAACACGGCTTCGGGGTCGAGCACCGTGAGTTCCTCGCGCGTGCGTGGCCGCATGTCGTTCAGGTCACGCACGGCCGTGAGGTCGCGCTGCCGGATGTACTGCGGACAATTGCCCATGGTCTGGTCCACATGTACCTCAAACCCATTGGGATGGGTAGCCGTGACACGTCCGTTCATGCGGTTGCGCCGACGCGTCGATAGCTCGATGCCCAGAAATCCCAATGGCGCCCCGACCTGCAGGTTGTGCTGCAGCGGGTCGCCCTTGACCGTGCGCGCCGCAACCGCGAGATGGCCCGGGTCGGAAGAATGCAGGAAGCCGGGCTCCCCCACCATGATCGAGGCCCAGGGCCGCGCCCGTTCGTCCAACGAACCCACCATGACAAAGGGCAAGTTTCCGAAGAACAGTCGATGCTGCTCGGGCAGATGGTCGCGGATCACCCGCTGGCCAATTTCAGCCATCTGCGCCTCAATGCCAAGGCGCGCCTGTACCGCCCGCTCGCCAGTGTGGAATCGTTGGGTGGTCAATGGGGCAGTGTGCGACATGGAGACTCCTTGGAAGTGGACGGGGGTACGCAGCGGGAGCTTGCGGGTTGCCTGACTGAACTGTGATTGAATCGCTTCAACTACAGAATCATCAAAATGCTGATTTGACTATTACAGTATTTGGAACAATATGGACCAATTGCATCTGATCAAGGTGTTTGTCGCAGTTGTCGACGCTCAAGGATTCGCCGGCGCCGCACGCAAACTCGGCATCTCGCCACCCGCGGTGACGCGGGCCATCAGCGAACTCGAAAGCCAGCTTGGCGTACGTCTGCTGACCCGCACCACCCGCGTTGTACGGGTGACCGAGCCCGGCGCGCGCTACGCCGAGGATTGCCGGCGCGTACTGGCCGATCTGGAGCAGGCCAATGAGTCCGTCACGGGTCTGCACGGCGCCCCGCGCGGACGCCTCACCATCACCGCCCCGGTGTTGTTCGGCGGGCGCTACGTGACGCCCATCGTGACCGGTTACCTGCAACGCTATCCGCAGGTCAGCGTGGCCTGCATGTTCCTGGACCGGGTGGTCAACATGATGGACGAAGGCGTGGATGTGGCCATCCGCATCGGCGAGTTGCCCGATTCCAGTCTGCAGGCGGTGCGGGTCGGCCAAGTACGGGTGGTGGTGTGCGCGTCACCGCAGTACCTGGCGCAACACGGTACCCCCCAAGTGCCCGCAGACCTGCTGGCGCACCAGTCCATCGTGGCGGGCGGCTCGCTGCAGGCCCCGGAATGGCGCTTCGAGCGGGCGGGGCAGACCCATGTGGTGAAGGTCCAGCCGCGTCTGCTGACCACCAGCAACGATTCGGCGCGTGCGGCCGCGCTCGACGGTTTCGGCCTCACGCGCCTGTTGTCATACCAGGTGGCAGACGAGGTGGCTGGCGCGCAGCTGCGCATCGTCCTGCAGGAGTTCGAGCCAGTTCCCAGGCCGATCCATGTGGTGCACCGCGAGGGCCGCAATCCGTCACGCAAGGCGCGTGCCTTCATCGACATGGCAATCGAGCGCCTGAAAGCGGAGGCCTTCCTGAATTGAATGGCGGCGTGCGGACGGGAAACTTCAAGGGCTTACGCGGCCGACCACCTGCAGTCTGCCCTGCACGCGCCGCAGCACCACGCCTTCACCAGGGGCCGTCATCCCGTCGGTCAAGGCGCTGATGTTGACCTGGTGCGTGACCACCACCAGCACACCGGGGCCCTTCCATGCGCGCAGCAGCTGAAGGGCCTGCTCCGTCTGCGGGCTGCGCCGTCCGGGTTCTGCAAAAAATGAATTGAATACCGGAGCGTCCTGCGCCTGCCCCGGGAACGCGAGCGCGGCCGTTTCCCTGGTGCGGCACCATTGCGAGCTCAGTACCCGGCGCACGTCGACACCGTGTTGCCGGAACGCCTCCCCGATGCGCCGCGCCTGTTCCCGTCCTTGCTCATCCAGGTTGCGCTGGGTCGTGCAGTCACCCGCCACAAAGTTTGGGGGATCTCCAACGCCAGGCGCGTTCGCGTGGCGCAACAGGACGATGGCGGGCTCGCGCAGGGCAGCCCAGTCGGACTGGGCGCGGCAGGACCAGCCCGAACGGCCAGGCAGAGGATTGCCACCAGGCCTACGAGCCAGACCCCGATGCACCGGTCCCGCGGGCATGCCCAGCCAATGCGCACCACGGCAGCCTGCCCTACCCGTCGTGGCGTGCCAGCGACGCAGGCTCGGGCTCTCACGGCGTGGCTGCCACGCGCCGCAGGTTGAGCAGATTGCCCACCAGGATCAGACCTGTTCCGAGCACCATGAGCAGGTCGATCTGCTCGGCGTAGACCGCCCACCCGGCCAGCGCCGTCAGCGGAACACGCAGAAAGTCCATCGGCACGATGACCGTCGCCTGCGCGTGCCGCATGGCGCGAGCCATGCAGTAATGCGAGAAGGTGCCGCAAAACGAGACCAGCACCAGCCATCCCCACATGTGCGCCGAGGGCCAGCGCCAGGTAGCCAGTGCCGGCCACAGGCCAAGCACGGATTGCACCACCAGCATCCAGAACATGATGCGGGTGGCTTCCTCGGTGCGCGTCAGCAGCTTGACCAGAATCACCGAGACGGCAAACCCGCCCGCCGCTGCCAGTGCGATGAACTGGCCCGGGCTCACCTCGCCGCCGGTCGGCTTGACGATCATGACAACACCCGCCACGCCCAGCGCCACCGCCGCGGCCTTCCAGCGGTGCAGCGGTTCCCCGAGAAACGCGGCCGCCAGCAGCACGGTCCAGATCGGCATGGTGAACTCGAGCGCGACGAGTTGCGCAAGCGGAATCAACGCGAGCGCGTAGAACCACGCGTACTGCGCCGCGTAGTGCACGATGTTGCGCGCAATATGCGGCAGAGGGTGCGCCGAGCGCATGGCGCGCAAGCCGCCGGCCGCGCGCACCAGCGGGTACAGCAGCAGCAGCCCGATGAGCGAACGCACCTCCATCACCTGGAACACATCGAGTGTGCGTGTCACCTGGCGCCCCGCCACGGCCAGCACCACCATCAGCGTGAGCCAACCGGCCATCCAAGGCACCGCGCGCGCCACCGTGGAGGCAACCGGCACGGGCGGGTCTGGCGGACCAGCGGCGGGTGGAGGTGATGGATGGAGCATCAGGTCGCGGCGGACAACGCGTTTGCGGCGGGCGGCTGCTGGGCCAGGCGTCTGCCCACGCCGCTACAGCGTGTTGCGATAACGCTCCAGCATCTGTTCCCGTGTCTCGAAGACCGTCCCCGGGCTGACCTTTTCGGCAATCTGGTCGCGCAGCATCTCGCCCATGCTGGGCATGCACCCGCGCGGCTGGTGGTGCGCCGGCTCCCAGAGCTCGGAGCGCATCAGTGCCTTGGCGCAATGCAGGTAGCTGGCCTGCACCGCCACGCGGATCACCAGCGCCGGCACGCGGCGCTCGTCGCGGCACAACAACCGCAGCGGCTCGTCCGTGCAGAGTTCGGCAACGCCATTGACACGCAGGGTTTCGTCGACACCCGGCACCATGAACAGCAGGCCCACCTGTGGCGCGCACAGGATGTTGTGCAGGGTATCCAGGCGGTTGTTGCCGGGTGAATCGGGGATCAGCAGCGTATGGGCGTCGGGCGCCTTCACAAAGCCTGGCGCGCCCCCGCGCGGTGAAGCGTCAAGACCATCGGCGCCGCCGCTGGCAATCACCAGGAATGGCGAGAGGGCCACAAACCGCAGGGCATGCGCGTCGAGTTGCTCAAGTTGCTTCAGGCGCGAACATTCACCGGATGGCGGATACAGGCTGCGCAATTCGTCGAGGCTTTGCAGGGTGCTCATAAGGAAAACGTAGTGCTACGCAATGCGGTGCGAGCCTGGTTGGAACGGCCCAAAGCAGTGCTCATCAGGCAGGTTAACCGATTGCGCCCGGGCCATGGGCCTTCAACCGTTGAGCGCCTGGAACAGGCGCCACTCGCCCGGAACGCCCTTGAGCGCATGGCTGCCGCGCTCGGAAAAATCAATGCCCGAGCCGGCCACCAGGTCCCGCGTGGTGTTCGACACCAGCACCTCGCCGACGGCCGCATGGGCCATCACGCGCGCACCGATGTGCACCGCCATGCCGCTCACCTTTTCTCCGGCGCGCTCCACCTCACCGGTATGCAGGCCCGCGCGGATATCGATGCCCAGCTCCTTCACCTGGCGCCCGATGGCCGCCGCGCAACGAATCGCGCGGGCCGGCCCGTCGAAAGTGGCGAACAGGCCGTCACCAGCCGTGTCCACCAGCACACCGCGGTGTTGGGCCAACTGCTGCTGTCCAATGGCATGAAATTGCTCCAGGCACAGGCTCCAGGCCTTGTCGCCCAGGCGGCTGGCCATGTCGGTAGAGCCCACGATGTCGGTAAACAGGACTGTGGTGAGCCAGCGGTCCGCTACGCCCGCGTCAGCAGGCACGGTCTTTGCGCGCGCAAAACCGATGATGGCGTCGACCACGGCATCGGTGTCCCCCACATGCACCAGGTGGTCCACGCCAGGCAGTTCCAGGTACACCGCGTCGGGTATGTAGTCAGCCAGAAAACGCCCGTTGCCACGCGGCACGACGCGGTCACCCCGGCGCTGCAGGACCAGGGTCGGGCGGCGGATCTGCGGCAGGATGGCGCGCACATCGATCTGGTCGTTGGCCATGATGAGCCGGCGGATCGCACTGGGCGAGGCCGTCATGCGCAGGTAGCGCGCCGCAGCTTCGCAAAAGGCCGCGTCATCGGCCCGGCTCGGCGCAAAACCGCGCATGCTGATGGGTTTTCCCCACGAATAGACGACAGCCGCCAGCACCTCGTCCAGGGGCGGGGTATGCGGATAGTCGGGAGCACCGGTGAAACGCGCCATCGCCCCAAACAAGACCAGCCTGTCGACCATGGCTGGATGGGTGGAGGTGAACAGTGCCGCCATGGCACCGCCTTCGGACAGCGCAAACAGCACCGCCCTTTGTGAACCCACCGCCTGCATCACAGCGCGCACATCGTCGGCCCGCTGCTCCAGCGTCGGCACGCCCTCAAAGCTGTCCGACATGCCCTGGCCACGCTTGTCAAACAGGATCACCCGAAACGCCTGGCCGAACTGGCGCAGCATGCGCGCGTATTCCGGCACGCGCCAGTTTTCCTCCAGGTGCGAGACGATGCCCGGCACGATCAGCAGGTCCTGCGTGCCGCTGCCGAACACGTGGTAGGCGATGCTCACTCCGTCCGCGTTGGCATAACGGGTTTCCGGAGTCGCTTCTGCGTGCTGCATGCGGCGACTCTACCCGACACGCGCGCCACCTTCGCGACAGCCCCCTGGCCGACCCGGTGCTATCGTGCAACTCCAGACACTCATGTATGTTGCTCTCGCGATGGAACACTTCGACGTACTCATCATCGGCGCCGGCCTCTCCGGCATAGGCGCGGCGCACCACCTGCAGGCGAACTGCCCGGACCGCAGTTACGCAATCCTCGAAGGGCGCGACAACATCGGCGGCACCTGGGACCTGTTCCGTTACCCCGGCGTGCGCTCCGACTCCGACATGTACACGCTGGGATATTCGTTTCGGCCGTGGGAGCAGGCCAAGGCCATCGCCGACGGCCCTTCGATCCTGCAATACGTGAAGGACGCGGCACGCGAAGGCGGCATCGAGCGCCACATCCGGTTCCAGCACCAGGTCAAGGCGGCAGCGTGGTCGACGGCCGATGCGCGCTGGACGGTGCAGGCCGAGCGCGGCGAGAACCGCGAGCCGGTGCAGATCAGCTGCAACTTCCTGTTCCTGTGCGCGGGTTATTACCGGTATGACGAAGGGTTCACGCCGCAGTTTCCCGGTATCGGGCAATACCAGGGCCGTATCGTGCATCCGCAGAAATGGACGGACGATATCCAGTACAGCGGCAAGAAGGTGGTGGTGATCGGCAGCGGCGCAACAGCGGTGACCTTGCTGCCCGAGCTGGCCAAGCAGGCAGCGCACGTGACCATGCTCCAGCGTTCGCCCACCTACATGGTCGCGCGCCCGTCGGAAGACGCGATGGCCAACTGGCTGCGCCGCCACCTGCCGGCCAAGTGGGCCTACAGCCTGAACCGCTGGAAACGCGTGTTGCTGGGCATGTACATCTACCGCATGTGCAAGGTCAAGCCGGAGAAGATCAAACGCCTGCTGCTTGGTGGCGTGCGCATGGCGCTCGGGCCGGACTACGACGTCAAGAAACACTTCACACCGCGCTACAACCCATGGGACCAGCGCCTGTGCCTGGTACCCGATGGCGACTTTTTTAGCGCCGTACGCTCGGGCCGCGCGTCGGTGGTGACAGAACAGATCGACAGCTTCACTGCGACCGGCATCCGGCTGCAATCGGGGGAACACCTGGAAGCCGACATGGTGGTGACCGCCACCGGCCTGAACCTGCAGGTGGTCGGTGGCCTGCGGCTCACGGTGGACGGGCAGCCCGTCGACATGCGCCAGACCATGAACTACAAGGGGCTGATGTACAGCGGTGTGCCCAATCTTGCGAACAGTTTTGGATACACCAACGCCTCGTGGACGCTCAAGTGCGACCTGAGTTGCGAATACGTCTGCAGACTGCTCAACCACATGCGCAAGAATGGTTTCAACCAGTGTGTGCCACGCAACACCGATCCGGGCATCACCCCGGAATCCGCCGTAGCGCTGACATCGGGCTACTTCCAGCGCTCGCAGCACCTGCTGCCGCAGCAGGGTTCGCGCGCACCCTGGAAGCTCTACCAGAACTATCCGAAAGACATCTGGTTGCTGCGCATGGGAAAGGTGGACGACGGGGTGCTGCAGTTCGGCAAAGCGGCTGCATAACAGCCGCAAGCGTTTCGCTCAGCCTGCAGCCACATCCTTGCGCGCACCGCGAATCTGCTGCGCCGCCGCGGCCGTGGGGGCGTCGCCCGCTCCGCCGCCCGCCACCTGCACCGTCGGATAAGCGAACTTGATGCCATTGGCGTCGAAGGCCGCCTTGATCATCGCGTTGGCCTTGCGCCGGATCACGAACTGTTCGCCCGGGCGCGTCATCATCTTCATGCGGATTTGGATCGCAAAATCGCCGAACTCCTCCACGCCTTGCATCTTGAGCGGCTCGATGATGTGTGGCGCGAACTCGGGGTCGGCGGCGAGCTCACGGCCGATCGCCTTGATGAGCTTGCGAGCCTTGTCGATGTCGCTGTCGTAGGTGATGCCGATCGTGAGCTTGTCTATGACCCAGTCGCGGCTCATGTTCTGCACGGCGCCGAGTTCACCGAACGGCACGGTGTAGACCGGCCCGCGGTGATGGCGCAGCTTGACCGAACGCAGGCTGAACGCCTCCACCGTGCCCTTGTAGCTGCCGCTCTGTATGTATTCACCGACCCGGAATGCGTCATCGAGCAGGAAGAACACCCCGCTCACGATGTCCTTGACCAGCGTCTGCGCACCAAAGCCCACCGCAATACCCACCACGCCTGCGCCCGCGACCATCGGCGCCACGTCGACGCCCAGCGCAGACAGCGCCATCAGCACGGTGATCACCGCCAGTGTGACGAACGACACATTGCGCAGGATCGGCAGCACGGTGCGCAGCCGGGTCGCGTTGCCGGCATGCGCTTCGTGGGCGCCGACCGCCTCGGCCTCGGCCAGGCGCTGTTCGATGCCCGCCTTGAACACAAACCAGATCAGGTCCGCCACCAGGGCGATCAGCACCACGCCAAAGGCGCCGCGCACCACACGCACCAGCACGCTGTTGCCGGTGATCAGCTGCACGATGTCGATGCCCCAGTTGATTGTCAGCACCAGGCCCGCAATGACGATCAGCACCAAGCGGACGCCCCGCACCACCGCCACGGCGCGGATGTCGGCGACCGCGACGGCGCCGGGCGCCGCATCAGGACCGCGCTGCAGGTGCGTCGCGATGGCGCCCACAAAACGTACGGCGCCCCAGGTGCACAGGGCCACGGCACCGAGCCAGAACAAGGGAAACGCCGCAGCCACGCGCAGCACCAGCAGCACAACGAGCGAGACGCTGATCATCCAGTTCACGGCCTTGAAGCGCTCGTCGCGCGGCCCGGGCCGGCGCCACACTGCCTCCATCACCAGAACCAGTTGCCCCAGGTAGACGGCATAGGCGACCAGGCGCGTCACACCGTCGTCGCCCATCAGCGCAAACTGCCAGCCCACGCCTGCCATCAGCACGATGGCCCAGGCTACGTTGAGCACCAGGCGACGATGCCAGAACCAGGCGGCCCCGGTGTCCATCGGCATCAGGCGAAAGCGCGGAGCGCCGGGCGCGAACAGCAGTCGCCCGATGATGATGGCCATGCGCACCGCCACCACGGCCAACAGCAGGCGCAGCAGCAGGTCGCGCAATACGGGTGGCCAGTCGAATGCCAGGAAGGCCCCGATGCTGCCCAGGGCAAACGCGGTCACCCAGCCGGTACCGAATCCGAAGCGCGCCAGCGCGGCGCGCAGCCGCTCGCCGGGTGTGTCCAGCCGCGAGGCAATGATCCACTTGCGCACGCCGCCCGACACCAGCCAGAACAGGCGCTCGACGCCGAATCCCAACGCCACAAAGGCCGCCACCAGCAGCAGGATGCTGTTCCTGCCCTGCGACTCCATCTCGATGCGCAATCGGCCGACGGCATCTGACAACACCGCCGGCACGCGCGGCATGGCGGCCTCCAGCGTAGCCTTGTGCCCGCGCATGGCGTCGATCTGGCCCGCCAGGAGATTGCCGTCGGAGGCGCCCGACGCAGCGCCCGCGGGAACTGCTGCCGTACCTTGCTGGGCGATCCAGCGCTGCAGTTCGGGGTCGGCCAGCAGCCTGAGCAGATCGCGCGCTTTCTCGGGAGGCGCATCGGGTGTGGCGCCGACAGCAAATGGCAAACCCATCAACAGGCCGATGACAAGCAGTCGCACGAGACGCATGGGAAGTCCTATTGGAATGAGGGCGGACTTTTCGATTCTATGGGTGCGACCCGGGCGAACCTGTCAACCGGTATGCTTGGACCATGCCTCTATCCGGAAACCTTCGCAGCATCACCTTCATGTTGTGCACCGTGGCCATGTTCTCCTGCATGGACGCGATGCTCAAGACGCTCTCGGGCGCCTATCCCGCGGCCCAGGTGACCGCCATGCGCGGCTGGGCATCCATGCCCCTGGTCTGCATCTATATAGCCTGGCGGCGCGAGTTCCACAACGTGTTCAGCGCCCGGCTGCGCTGGCGTCTGCACGCGTTGCGCGCGGTGTTCGGCATCATGACCATGGTGCTGTTTGTCGCCGGCCTTAGGACCATGGGCCTGGCCGAGGCCTATACGCTGACCTTCATCTCGCCCATGGTGATCACCCTGCTGGCCGTGCCCATGCTTCAGGAACGGGTGCAGCCTCGCCACTGGTTTGCGATCGGCGCCGGGTTGGCGGGCATCGTGATCGCCCTGCGCCCGGATCACAGTGGGTTCCTGACCGTCGGCGCGCTGGCCGTGCTGGGAGCCGCGGTTACCTATGCCGTGGGCAGCGTGCTCGGGCGCATCATCAGCCGCACCGACCCGGCCGTCAGCCTGGTGTTCTGGTCCACCGCCAGCCTGGCCGTGGGCGGCAGCCTGTTGAACTGGGGGCACTGGGTTGGCGTGCGCCCGGAACACTGGCCGGTACTGCTGGGCATTGCCGTCACCGGCTTCCTGGCGCAGGTATCCATCACCGAGGCATTCCGCCACGGCCAGGCCAGCGCCGTCGCGCCGTTTGAATACAGCGCCCTGGCCTGGGCGGTTGCGCTGGACTGGCTGTTCTGGCGCAGCGTGCCCGACGTCTACACCCTGGCCGGCGCGAGCATCATCATTGCCAGCGGCATCTACCTCATCCGGCGCGAGGCGCCGGGCCGCGTTCCGGTGGTGCTGCCGCCCTGAAGGGCCTCTAGCCAACGCCAGCATCGCGCCATGGACCCGCTCGCGCCACTGCTCGATTTCGCCCGCGCGCATCCCCGTCTGGTGGTGTTGACGGGCGCCGGCTGCAGCACCGCCTCCGGCATCCCCGACTACCGCGACGCGGACGGCCGGTGGA
>JANNDB010001068.1:0-3366 GCA_031387285.1 Betaproteobacteria bacterium
CGCCCGAACAACGCACCGCCGCTCAGGTGACGGCAATGCGCTTTCGGTTGCTCACTACCCGCTTGGCCATGATGGCGCCCAGCGCCATCGCCAGCGCCAAGGCGATCTGCGTCTGGCGGTTTGACAACTCGGAGAACCGCATCGGCGTGAGCGCCCACAGTTTGCAGGCGCTGCCGGCCTGCACGGTGGCACTGCGCGCCCGGTAGGAGAAAAACCCGCCTTCACCGACCACGGAGCCGGCACCCACTGCCGCGAGGTGGATCTTGCCATTGGCGTCCTCGAAATGCACGGTCAACATGCCGGACTCGACGAAATACAGGGTGCGGTCTTCGGCGCCCTGGGAAATCAGGATCTGGCCAACCGCCAACGTCGTCGCCTGCATGTAGCCACTCAGGACCTCCCATTGCGCCCGGTTGAGCATGTCGCGCAGCGTGCTGTCCGCAGGATCATTCAGCACGGTCTCTATCAGGCCGGAAATATCGATCTTGTGTTGTGACGTGTACATGGTCGACATTCAGAATATCCTCGCGAAGGCTGCTTGGATCAAGATGGAGTGACGTCGTGTTTATTTACCAATGCAAAAGCGCGAAAAGATCACGCCCAGCAGGTCGTCTGAACCAAAAGCACCGGTGATCAACGCAAGCGCATTTTGCGCCAGCCGCAACTCTTCCGCCATCAGGTCCAGCGGCCGGGCGGCCTCCAACAGATGCTCCTGGGCCTTTTCCAGATGCTCCTGCACTTGTGCCAGTGCCAGCAGATGGCGCTCCCGCGCCATGTACAGACCGTCCCCGCCCACTTGCCAACCGGCCAACTGCAGCAGCTTTTTGCGCAACGTATCCAGCCCTTCTCCGGTTTTCGCGGACAACGCGACGGCCAGCTCTCCTGGCAGTCTGGGCGCCACCGCCACCGCGTCCATCTTGTTCCAGACATCCAGCACAGGCGTGCCGGCCACCATCTGCTGCCTCAGAAATTCAGTCACTGGCGCACCCTCAGCCTGCGCGTCCTCGCGCTGCAGCGGCAAGCCTGTGTGCAGCCGGTCCGAAACCAGTTGCGTGAGATCGTGCAACAGGATGACGACGTCGGCCGCAGCGATTTCGGACAGGGCGCGCGCAATGCCCATGCGTTCAATTTCGTCGTCACTCTCGCGCAATCCCGCGGTATCCACCACATGAACGGGCACGCCTTCTATCTGGATCGTCTGCTGCACCTTGTCGCGGGTTGTGCCCGCCAGCGGCGACACAATCGCCAGCTCGGCTCCAGACAGGGCGTTGAGCAATGACGATTTGCCTGCATTGGGCGGGCCGGCGATGACCACCTTGATGCCATCGCGCAACAAGGCGCCCTGACGGGCGTTGCGCCGTATCTCGCCCAGGCGGCGTACGAGGCGCTGCAACCGCCCTGCCACATCGGTCCGCTGCAGCACATCGAGCTCCTCCTCGGGAAAATCGAGCGTCGCCTCGATCAGCATGCGCAGTTCGATGAGCGCCTCCAGAAGCCGGCCGATTTCTGCCGAGAATGCGCCAGAGAGGGACCGGTTCGCGCTGCGCACAGCGCGTTCGGTGCCCGCGTCGATCAGGTCCGCAACGGCCTCAGCCTGGGCCAGGTCCATCTTGTCGTTCAGGAAGGCCCTTTGGGTGAACTCCCCCGGCTGCGCCAGACGCAGGCCCGCCGGCGCGCCGGCCTGCAGGCACCGTGCCAGCAACATCTGCAGCACCACCGTTCCCCCGTGGCCCTGCAACTCCAGCACATCTTCACCGGTGTACGAGTGGGGCGCGGGGAAGAAAATGGCAAGGCCCTGATCGATCACTTCACCGGAGGCATCCAGAAACGGCAGATAGGTCGCCTGGCGCGGCACCAGAAGGCGGCCGCAAAGGGCCAGGGCAACAGCAGACAGGTTGGCGCCAGAGACGCGAACGATGCCCACGGCGCCACGGCCGGGTGCGGTGGTGATCGCGGCGATGGGATCGGACAGGCGCGGCAGGTTCATGGTGTCGGCCGGCCCGCGCGAGTGGACAGGCCCTCTAGAACTTGGGCAGGTTGAACTGGGGCGGAACGCCCATGCGGGTGTTGATGATCCACTGCTGGGCAATGGACAGGATGTTGTTGGTTATCCAGTACAGCACCAGACCAGCCGGAAAGAAGAAGAACATGACCGAGAAAATCAGCGGCATGAACCACATCAGCTTGGCCTGCATCGGATCGGGCGGCGTCGGATTGAGCGCCGTCTGCAGCATGGTCGTCAGCGTCATGACCAGCGGCAAGATGAAGTAAGGGTCGGGCGAAGACAGGTCACGAATCCACAAGACCCAGGGCGCATTGCGCATTTCCACACTCGACAGCAACACCCAGTACAAGGCGATGAATACCGGGATCTGGATCATGATGGGAAAGCAGCCGCCCATGGGGTTGACTTTTTCCTCCCGATAGATGCGCATCATCTCCTGCTGCATTTGCTGCGGGTTGTCTTTCAGGCGCTCGCGCATTTCCATGACCTTGGGATTGATGGCCTTCATCTTGGCCATGCTGGCATAGGCCTTGGCGTTCAGCCAGTAAAAGGCGATCTTCAACAGCAGGACGAGGCCGACGATCGCCCAGCCCCAGTTCAGCAACAGGCCGTGGAGCCTGTCGAGCAGCCAGTAAAGCGGCTTGGCAAGAATCGTCAGCCAACCGTAGTCTTTCACCAGCTCGAGCCCCGGTGCGAGGCCTTCGAGCATCTTTTCTTCCTGCGGTCCGGCGAACAACTGGGCATCGATGAACTTCGTGGCCCCTGGCGCGACCGGGTCCATCTGCGTCAGCATGGTCGCCCGGTAGCAGCAATCCGCAACGCTGGAGCCCAATGGGACCGCATCCATGGAAATGTCCCGTTTGACGCCGTCAGCAAGCACCCAGGCACTCGCAAAATAGTGCTGCACGATTGCCACGTAGCCGGTCGTAGACTGTTTCTCGAACTCTGCCTTTTTCTTCTTGATGTCGGCAAATTCCACCTTCTGGTATTTCTTCGCATCGGTGTACACGGCCGGACCGGTGAACGTCGAGTAGAAAGAGGATTCGCCGTCAGGCTTGTTGCCGTCGCGTACCAGTTGCAGATAGAGCAGTGGCGCGACCGGGGCGCTGCCGTTGTTGGTCAGCGAATGCCGTACCGCGACGGCATATGCGCCGCGGCGCAGGGTATAGCGCTTCACCAGCTTGACGCCACGCACTTCCGCCGATGTGAACGTAAGCAGCAATTCGTTTTCGCCGTCCTTGAGGTCGTGCGCCCCGTCGACTTCCATAGGCGTCTTGTGGGTTGGAAACTCTTCGGCGGCGGTCGCGCCTATGAAGCCGGTTTGCGCAACGTATTCGCGATCCTTGGTGCTGTCGAGCAAA
>JANNDB010001094.1:0-4243 GCA_031387285.1 Betaproteobacteria bacterium
AAGCAACCATGGCAGCTCAGTGCGTTCGAGGCCAGCCAGGCCATAGCGCAAGGCACACTGGACAGCGAAAGCCTGGTCCGCTCCTGCCTGGAGCGCATTGCGCAGCGCGAGGGCCTGGTGCATGCATGGGCCCATGTGGACGCAGAGCACGCCATGGACCAGGCGCGCGCCCTGGACCGCGAACCACGCCGCGGCCCCCTGCACGGAATACCGGTCGGCTTCAAGGACGTGCTGCGCACACGCGACCTGCCCACCCGCCACAACTCGCCCATCTATGCCACGCACCAGCCCAACGAAGACGCGGTGTGCGTCGGCACCCTGCGCGCGTTGGGCGCCGTGATCCTGGGCAAGACCGAGACCCTGGAGTTCGCCTGTGGCGGAAACTTCCCCCCCACCCGCAACCCGCATGACCTCGAGCGCACGCCGGGTGGATCGTCCTCGGGCTCGGGCGCAGCGGTGGCCGACGGCATGGTGCCCCTGGCATTGGGCACGCAAACCGGTGGCTCCACCATCCGTCCTGCCTCGTTTTGCGGTGTGTACGGCATGAAGCCGACGCTCGGGCGGATCGCTACCGAGGGCATGAAGTCCTACTCGGTCCACCTCGACACCATTGGCCTGTTCGGGCGCAGCGTGGCCGACCTGCGGCTGCTCGCAAGTGCCTACCGCATGACCGATACAGCCGTCGCGAACGCCACGCCGGTCCACGGGCTGCGCATCGGCTTGTGCCGCACGCGTCTGTGGGACCAGGCCGAGCCGGACGCGCAGGCGGCGCTCGAGGCAGCGGCAACCCAACTGCGTGACGAGGGCGCCATCGTGAGCGAGGTGACACAGTCGGCGCGTTTCGACGACATCAATCGCTACCAGGACGAAATCATGCAAGACGGCGGGCGCAGCGCATTCCTGACCGAGTATTTCGGGTCCAACGCACTGCTGCATGAGGATTTCAAGGCCAAGGTACACAACCACCTGGGGCTCACCGCCGCCATGATGCGCAAGGCGCTCGACACGGTGGCCCTGTGCCGCATCGAATTCGAGCAGAGCATGGAGGGGCTGGACGCGGTGCTGACGCCGAGCGCCCCCGGCGAAGCGCCGCTCGGACTGCACACGCAGGGAATGGCTACCTTCAACCGCATGTGGACAGCCCTGCAGGTGCCCTGTATCACCATCCCCGGCATGACGGGCGCGCACGGACTGCCGATCGGCCTGCAACTGGTTCAGCGCCGCTACGATGACGAACGCTTGCTCGATGTGGCACACGCGGTAGCCAGCATCGTCGATACCCGGAGTCCCTCATGGAACTGATAGACCGCGGCGCCGAGCCGGAAGCCGCCACCATCGCGCAGGATGCGCGCAAGGCTTTCCAGGTCATGGTGAGTGGCGGTGTGGCGGTATTGCCCCTCAGCGTGTCGTATGCCATCTTCGCCCACACGGCCATTGGCGTGGAACGCACCTACCAGCTCAAGCAGCGCGCACAGACCAAGCCCAACGGGGTCATTGGCAACTGGGACATCTTCAGCAGTGTGATGCAGGTGTCCCAGCGCGACCATGACCTGGTGCGCTGCATCACGCTCGACCATGACCTGCCGCTGTCGGTGATCGCACCCTTCGACCCGCACCACGACTGGCTGCGCACGGTGGAGTTCGGCGCCCTGCGCCGCGCCACCAAGGGCCCCACGATGGACCTGCTGATGAATGCAGGCAGTCTGCACAACCACCTGGCCCGCATGAGCTGGGAAGGCGCCAAGCCGCTGATGGGCTCATCTGCCAACCTGTCGCTGAGCGGCAGCAAGTTCACGCTCGAGAGTGTGCAGCCTTCGCTCAAGGACGGGTGCGATCTCGTGCTCGGGTACGGTACCTCACCCTACGCCAACCGCTGGGATATCGGCAGCACCATCATCGAGCTGCCCGGCTGGAAAGTGCTGCGCTGGGGTGGCTGCTTCGAGGCGCAGGCGGCGCTGGTGCTGAAGCACTTCGGGGTGGAATTGGCGCCGCGACCGTTGACGGGACCGTTGAGCCTGGTCTGAATCGGCCCTGCCGCCGGTCCACTTGGTTGGATGGACTTCGCCCCGGGGGAGCACCCGAGCCCCGCGCCAAACCCCGGCGATGGCCGGATTCGAGCCCTCAGTGCACCAGGTCCTGGATGGCGTCGATCACCATTCGGGTGCCGATGGCGATAAGCAGGATGTCATTGGCGACCCTGACGTATTGGTATGCGGGTGGAGGAACTCCAATCCGGATGACCACCTCACGGGGAACCGGGTACAGGATCACGGTGCCTGGCAGCGGTTGGCCCAAGCTCCACTTTTTTGCCTGGCCTGGCGGCATACAGCCATTGTTCTTCTTGGCGAGACCGGGTGGGCAGCGGCCCTTGGCGTGCTTTAGGCCGTAGTACTCGCGGGCATCCGTGCGCTGGCGGTCATCGAAGTACGAGCCGACCGTGATGTTTGCCGTGTTGCCTTCGCGCTGCTTGTGCTTCTTGCCTTTCCCTTGGCCTGCATCTTCGGGCTTGGCTGCCACGGACGGCCCACCAATCAAGGCAACGCAGATAGCCGCGAGCACCTGGCGCCGGCGCTGGGAATCTCGCGGGACGGATGGAGTAGCGATCATTTCTTGCCTCCGCCACCGCCACCGCCACCGCCATTGCCATTGCCGTCGCCTTTCGCGCCGCCATTGCCGACTCCCTTGCCTTCGCCGCTCATGGCAGGCGCGCCCTGCCCCGGCACTCCCGCGGCTGGGCCGCTGATTTTCCCGACGTCTGCAACCTTGGCTGCCCCGGAAGCCCTCGAGGCGGCCGCCCCGTGCGCGCCGGCGGACTGGCCCGCTCTGGAGGCGCCCATCACCTGGCCCAGATTGACGCCCAGGGAATGCGCAATTTGACCCCATCCCTTGCCGTCTGTACGCATGTCCATGACGGATTCGAGAGCGGCAAGGAAATCCTTGGACGATGCACCGGCGCTCAGTTGCGACCGGGCCAGCGACATGGCGATATTGATGTTGCCGTAGCCCATCGTGTGGCCTGTCCCGGAGACCGCCACGCCTTCACGCGTGACACCCTTGCCGGAGCGCAAACCCTCAACCACAGCCAGCGCGTTGGCTCTGGAGCCCGCAACTTCGCCGAACCGGTCCGCCAGACGCGCGGCCTCACCCTCCTTTTCAGCGGTCGTACCCGTGCCGACGGCAACCGTGTCGCCCGCAGCAAACGCAGAAGGCGTCGACGCAAGTGTGAGCAACGCACCGGCCAGCGTGACAAAGACCAGATGTTTATTCAGATAGACCATGTGAAACTCCTCCAGAAACTTGCTATGGCGCCAGCACCGTTGGCATGCACCAGAATGAAGGCGCTGCCGTTGTCACGAGCCGGACGAGAGCGCATGGTAGGCCGCGTGCGACCATCCGCGCGTGCGTTTGCGCACATACAGGCACATGTTTCAAAGAGACACACTGCCACTGACGGCCAGAATCTGCGACGCCATGCCGCCATTGGGCCGGATGTCGCTGGCATGCGGCCCCAGCGGGACGGACAGGCCCGCTTCGACACGGTGATGGCGCAGATCGGCCCGTGGTCCATCTGCGCGCTGCTGGCCACACTGGTGCTGCTGTTCGCATTTCAGGGAGAGGCGAACCTCCGACAGCCTCTGGTCATAGCCCTGCTGGCCGTGCCGATCCTGATACAGGTGTTCTTCAACGCGGCGCTGGCCTACTGGCTCAACCGGGCCGTCGGAGAAAAGCACAACGTGGCCGGCCCGTCGGCGCTGATCGGCGCCTCCAACTTCTTCGAATTGGCGGTGGCTGCGGCGATCAGCCTTTTCGGGTTCCATTCCGGCGCGGCACTGGCCACCGTGGTGGGGGTCCTGATCGAAGTGCCCGCGATGTTGCTGGTGGTCCACATCGTGAACCGCAGCAAGGGTTGGCATGAGCGCACTGGGGCAAGCCACAATACCAGCGATCCCGTCTAGCCGCTGGAAGACCGCACGCCCGTGCACAAGTGCTGGCCGTGGCGGAAATTCTGGGAGACTGTGCGCCACCTGAAGAAATCGATCGACGCCCAAACCCATCCATGTTGAAGAAAACTGCGCACGCCGCCCCGGGTTCCGTTGAGGCCGGCAAACACACCCCCCTGATGGCCGAGTACCTGGCCCTCAAGGCGGTCTACCCGGATACGCTGCTGCTGTACCGGATGGGGGACTTCTTCGAGCTGTTCTATGCCGACGCGCTGAAGGCCGCGCGCCGGCTCGACATCACG
>JANNDB010001118.1:0-3995 GCA_031387285.1 Betaproteobacteria bacterium
ATCAGCATGTTGCGGCCATGGTCCTCGAAACGCGTGCCATGGTCAAAACCCGATGAATACATGGTCAGCAGACCCGCCAGGGCGAGCAGCACGACGATCACCATCATGGGCACATCGAACCCCTTGAACCAGGGCCCCAGCCGCGCAAGCAGGGAGGGTTTTTCAATCACGATCAACATGGTGCGATTATCCGTTCAGCGGGCGACTGCGCCCGTACGCAGTCAGGGATGGTCGGGAAATGCTGGGACAATTCGGTCATGTATGTATTGTTTGAAGACGGCGGGAAATACCTGGCCGGGCGGGTGTTGTCGGAGGCTGAGAGTTCGGCCCAGGTAGAACTCGACAGCGGCAAGCGCGTCAAGGTCAAATCAGCCAGCCTGCTGCTGCGATTCGAGAAGCCGGCGCCGGCACAGTTTCTGGGTGCCGCACAGTCCATCAGCCAGGACATCGAACTCGAACTCGCGTGGGAGTTTTCACCCGCGGAGGAGTTTGGTTTCGCCGATCTTGCGCGCGACTACTTCAGCGCCAACGCCACGCCCGAGCAGCAAGCCGGCACGCTGCTGCGCCTGTTCGAGGCGCCGCACTACTTTCGCCGTGCTGGCAAGGGTCGCTTCAGGAAGGCGCCCGCCGAGGTGATAGCGCAGGCACTGGCGGCCCTTGAAAAGAAGAAGCAGGTACAGGCCCAGATCGAAGCCTGGGTCGGAGAATTGGCGTTGGGGCAGTGCCCGCAGGCGATTCGCGACCAGCTCTACCGCATACTGTTCAAGCCGGACAAGAACGCTCCTGAATACAAGGCGGTTGTAGATGCCTCTCGCGCCACCCATCTCGCGCCACTGGACTTGCTGCAAAAGGCGGGCGCCATCGCCTCCGCCTACCAGTTCCACTGGCAACGTTTTCTGTTCGAGAATTTTCCCAAGGGCATAAGCTTCCCGGCGCTGGAGGCACCGGCGATCCGCGACGAATTACCGCTGGCGGCAGTACAGGCCTTCTCCATCGACGACTCGGCCACCACCGAGATTGACGACGCGTTGAGTGTGCAGGGGCTGGGCACTGGCGTCGTGACCGTGGGCATCCATATTGCTGCGCCGGCGCTGGCAGTGCAGCCCGGGAGCCCGGTGGACCATCTCGGGCGGGCGCGACTTTCCACCGTCTACATGCCCGGCTTCAAGATCACCATGTTGCCGGATGCGGTGGTGCAGGCCTACACCCTGCAGGAGGGGCGCGACTGCCCGGCCGTTTCGCTGTACGTGCAACTTGACGAGGCCACGCTGGCATTGCGCTTCAGTGAAACCCGGCTGGAGCGGGTGCCCGTTGTGGCCAATCTGCGCCATGACCAGCTCGATGCCGTCGTTACGCAGCCCTGGTTGAGTGACCCGGCCTTCACGCATGCCGAGGCGCCCGGCGCACGGACGGCGCCGGTATCTGGATTACGCCCACAACTGGCCCTGCTGTTTCGCCTGGCACAGCAACTCAAGGCGGAGCGGGAGCGCGTGCGCGGCAAGCCGGAGACGTTCAACCGGCCCGACTACAACTTCCGCCTCGTCGGCAACCACGGTGCCGAGCCCGATGGCAGCGAGCCGGTGCAGATCAGCGTGCGCCAGCGCGGCGCGCCGCTGGATCTGATAGTTGCCGAGGCAATGATTCTGGCCAACAGCAGCTGGGGCAACTGGATGGCCGAGCTGGGTGTGCCAGCCATTTACCGCAGCCAGGCCAGCCTGGCACCGGGCGTCAAGGTGCGCATGGGCACCAAGGCCTTGCCGCATGCCGGCATCGGTGTGCGCAGTTATGCCTGGAGCACATCGCCGCTGCGCCGCTACACCGATCTGGTGAACCAGTGGCAGATCATTGCCTGTGCGCGGCATGGCCGCACGGCGGCGCTGGCCGCTCCGTTCAAGCCCAAGGACGCGGAGCTGTTTTCCATCATCTCTGCGTTTGACGCCGCGTACAGCGCCTACAACGGTTACCAGGCGGCAATGGAGCGTTTCTGGACACTGCAGTACCTGCGCCAGAACGCAATCAGCGAGTTGGTAGGCACACTGTTTCGCGAAAACATGGTGCGCGCGGACGACCTGCCGCTGGTGTTCCAGGTGGTCGGCGCGCGCGACCTGCCACGCGGGGCAAGGTTGCGCGTGAGGCTTGGCGACATTGACGACATCACGCTCGACCTCGTGGGCACGGTGGTTGAGCGACTCGATACGCCGCTCCCGGACGCGGATGCGGCGGCGGACGCCGGTCAGGATGACGACGACGACCGTATTGCCGGGCCGATAGCGATTGCCCTCGACGTTGCCGATTCAGATCCGCCGCCCGTTGATAATCCGGTGTCGTGAACCTGCGTACCCTCAGTACCCTCCAGATCGCTCTTGGCGCATCAGTGGCAGTGCACGCGGCCCTGCTCACGGTTCGCTTTGTCGACCCCCAGCGCTTCAACCGCATCTTCGAGGACACGCCCCTCGAAGTGATCCTGGTCAACGCGCGCACCAGTGAAGTTCCGGACAAGGCACGGGCCATTGCCCAGGCCAGCATGGCCGGTGGCGGCGACGCGGATCGGGGGCGCGCCACGTCGCCATTGCCACCGTCCACCGTGGTGGAGGCCGGTGATGCCCAGGAAGACCAGTCGCTCAATGCACTGCAAAACCTGCAGGAGCAGCAGATGCTGATGCTGGCCCAGGTGCGCAATCAGATCGCGACGCTGCCCCCGCCCGACCCGAAACGTGCGAGCGTCACGCCGGAGCAGACAGCGCTGGAAGAAAAGCGCCGCCAGCTTGCCAAGTCGCTGGCAGAAATCGAGCGGCGCATCAACGTGGAGAATTCGCGCCCGAAGAAGCGCTACATCAGCCCCGCCACGCGTGAAAAGGCCTACGCCGTGTACTACGACGGCCTGCGCCGCGCCATCGAGGACAAGGGCACTGAGAATTTCCCGGTCGCGGGCGGGCGCAAGCTGTACGGCGAGTTGACGATGGTCGTCACCGTGAATTTTGACGGGCGCGTCGTGTCGACCGAGGTAGTGGACGGCTCGGGCAACGCCGTGCTGGACCGCCGTGCCGAGATGATTGCACGCGCGGCCGGGCCGTTCGGGCAGTTCAGCGAGGAGATGCGGCGCGAGGCCGACCAGATCGTGGTGGTGTCGCGCTTCAAGTTCACGCGCGACGAGACCCTTGAAGCGAAGGTTACCGGGAAATAACATGGCGCGGCTGCTGCGCTGGGTCTTGCTGGTGCTGGTTGCGTTTGTTGCGCTGCAACTGTTTTTCGTGGTGCGTATCGCCGCCATGGTGTTCATCGATCCGCAGTCCACCGCCTTCCAGCGTTCCGAGGCCTGGCGCATCCTGCACACCAAGGGGCATCTGCCCTGGCGCCAGCAGTGGGTCGCGTACGAGAATATTTCCGACAACCTCAAGCGCGCGGTAATTGCCTCGGAGGACGATGGTTACAGCAGCCATGATGGGGTGGACTGGGAGGCGCTGGAGAAGGCATGGCAGAAGAATGCCCGTGCCGAGGAGCAGGCCGCCAGACGCGCTTCCGGCCGGGCCCGCGCGCCCAAGGTTGTGGGGGGCTCGACTATCACCCAGCAACTGGCGAAGAACCTGTTGCTTTCCGGTGAGCGCAGCTCGTTGCGCAAGGGGCAGGAACTGGTGCTGACCATGCTGCTGGAAACCCTGCTTGACAAGCGCCGCATTCTCGAGGTCTACCTCAACAATGTCGAATGGGGCGAGGGCGTTTTCGGCGCCGAGGCGGCGGCGCAGCATTACTATCGCAAGAGCGCAGCCAGACTCGGTCCGTTGGAGGCCGCGCGACTGGCGGTCATGCTGCCGCGCCCGCGCTATTTCGAGAAACTTGCCAGCTCGGGTTATCTCGCCTCGCGCGCCGAAGCCATCGCGGCGCGCATGGCGGACGCTCGTCTGCCCTGAGAGGCTGGGCCGGTACGCCAAGCGCCGCTATCATCGCCTCATGCTGGCGAAGTTGATGGGTCTGTTCTTTCTGGGATTGATCCGCGT
>JANNDB010000004.1:0-2373 GCA_031387285.1 Betaproteobacteria bacterium
TTGGAGTCGCCACACAGCAGAAACTGGCCGGGAGCCTTGAGGCAGGCCAGCACCAGAGCGAGCTGGACGCCGGTGAGGTCCTGCACCTCGTCGATGACGATGAAGTCGTAGGTTGCCTGTGCCAGCTCCCGCCAATCGTGGGCGAGCAGGTTCAGGTCGAACAGACCAGCTTCGCTCAACCACTGCCGGTAGCGGCCGAACAGGGTGTGCGCCGCTGGCCGCGCCGCGGGCGCCAGCAGACTCTGACGGATGCCGAGCGCCAGATAGTCCTGCAGGCTGAGTGGTCCGGCGCTGTTGGCACCGATGACGCCGCGGAACTCCTCGAACAGGGCGTGGGCATCGATGTCGCCGAGCGCCCTGATGGCGTCGCGATGCCGATCGAACCAGCCGCGGAAGGCGTCAAAACTGAGCTCGCGCCCCTTTGGCACCCGCAGCGTTTCGAGGAACTCGCGGTAGCTCAGGAATTCGGCTTCCTGTGCTGGATTGTCATAGCCGTGGGCGTCGTACAAGGCGCGCGCCGATTGCGCCAGGTAGGCCGACTGGGTGACATAGAGCACCCGGCCATGGGCGTCGCGCAGCTTGGCCAATGTGACGGCGGTCTTGCCCGAACCGGCCGAGCCGACCAGCACCACGGGCGCGGGCAGGCGCCGCACGGCTTCTTGTGCGTCGTCAAAGATGATCGGCTTGTCGAGCAGTTCGAACTCGCTGCGCGTGGCGTGCAACCAGCGCAAGGGCAGGGCTTCGGCGGCGAACTGCGCGGGATCGACATTCGACTCGTGATCGATCTTGGCCTCGTCGACCGGTGCACCACGCAGGAAACGCGACTTATCGTAGGCGTGGTTCTCGATGACCTCGAGCGCCAGACACACCGTTTCGCCAGCGTGGCGTGCGAACTGCAAAAGCAACCGGTTGCTGTAGTCGAGCTTCGCACGGTAGTAGGCACCGATATGCAGCTTCTTGACATCAGCGCTCTTGAAATCACCGGCTTCGATGGCGGCGTGCACCTTGGCGAAAGCGGGCTTGACCCGACGCAGGTCGAGGCCCTTGTATTGCAGGAGGCGCATGGGGTGGCGTGGAGAAGCGGCAGCGGTCCGATTTTGCCGAACACCAGCCGCTCCAACATGTCAGGGGCTGAAGAGAAAATTCATCACATCGCCATCCTTGACGACGTACTCCTTGCCTTCCGAGCGCATCTTGCCGGCGTCTTTCGCGCCCTGTTCGCCCTTGAACGCAATGTAGTCATCAAACGCAATGGTCTGGGCGCGGATGTAGCCTTTTTCGAAATCGGTGTGGATCACCCCCGCCGCCTGGGGGCCGGTGTCACCCACGTGAATGGTCCAGGCGCGCACCTCCTTCACTCCCGCCGTGAAATAGGTCTGCAGGCCCAGCAGCTTGAACGCCGCCCGAATCAGGCGGTTCAGGCCGGGTTCGCTCTGGCCGAGTTCTTCCAGGAACATCTGCCGGTCCTCGTCGCTCATGTCAGCCATCTCGGCTTCCATCTTGGCGCAAATGGCAATGACCGGCGCATTCTGCGCCTTGGCATATTCGCTCAATCGGTCCAGCAAGGGGTTGTTGGTGAAGCCGTCTTCGGCCACGTTGGCCACGAACATGGCCGGTTTCGCGGTGATCAGGCAAAACGGCTTGAGCACCACCAACTCCTCTTTCGAGAATGCGATGCTGCGCACCGGCCGTGCCTCGTTCAGTGCGACCAGGCATTTCTCCAGGACCTGCACCAGGCGCGCAGCCTCCTTGTCGTGTCCCGCCTTGGCTGCTTTGGTATAGCGCGCCAGGCTCTTCTCCACGCTGGCCAAATCGGCCAGGCACAACTCGGTCTGAATAACCTCGACATCGGAGATCGGGTCGATCTTGCCGGCAACGTGGATGACGTTGTCGTCTTCAAAACAGCGCACCACGTTGACCGTGGCATCGGTCTCGCGGATATGCGCCAGGAACTTGTTGCCCAGCCCTTCACCGGTGCTGGCGCCGGCCACCAGGCCGGCGATGTCCACGAACTCGACGATCGCCGGCACCACGCGCTCCGGCACCACGATGGCGGCCAGCTGCGCGAGACGCGGGTCCGGCAGTTCGACCACGCCCACGTTGGGCTCGATGGTGCAGAACGGGTAGTTCTCGGCTGCGATGCCGGCCTTGGTCAGGGCATTGAACAGGGTCGATTTGCCCACGTTGGGCAAACCCACAATGCCACACTTCAAACTCATGCAATCCCCCAGAATACATGGTGGCAAGTGTAAGCCATGCCCTCGCGCCTGCGCCGTGCGCGGCCTCAACCGAAGCGGAAGTTGCCTCCCAGCGGCTGGCCCACGCGCAGCACGTGGTCGATGCCTTCAATGATGATTGCGTTCATGCCAAAGG
>JANNDB010000050.1:0-2747 GCA_031387285.1 Betaproteobacteria bacterium
CTATCCTGCTGCACACTACGCGGTTGCCGACGGCCAGGCCGACTACGCCTTCGTCTACCTCAACCTGCGCATGGGGCGGGGCCGCAGCGCTGCCACGCACAAACGTGCGGGCGACGCCTTGTTGATGGCCACCCGTGCGCACTTCCAGCCGGTGTTTACGCGCCGGCATATCGGCATCACGCTGCAGATCGACGAGGGAGCGGAAGTGTTTGGTGCCAAACACAGCAACCTGCATCCCCTCTTTGCCAAACGCTGAGAAGGGGACCGATGTTTTCCGAACCACGCATCCAGGAACTGGCCGCCGAACTGCAACAGGCGGAGCAATCCGGCGTACAGGTAGAACACTTCTCCAAACGCTTCCCGGACATGACCATCGCCGACGGTTACGCGATATCACGCGCCTGGGTGCGCATGAAGATCGCCGCCGGCCGGGTAGCGCGCGGCCACAAGATCGGCCTGACCTCGCGCGCCATGCAGCAGGCCAGCCAGATCACCGAGCCCGACTACGGCACCCTGCTCGACGACATGTTCATCGCAGAAGGCAGCGACGTCCCGATGAAGCGCTTCATCGCGCCGCGGGTCGAGGTGGAACTGGCGTTTGTGCTGGGTCGTCGCCTGCAAGGCCCCGGTGTCAGCATCTTTGACGTACTGGCCGCCACCGACTATGTGGTCCCGGCGATCGAGATCATCGACGCGCGCATCGAGCAGTTCGATCGCCACACCAGGGTCATGCGCAAGGTGTACGACACCATCGCAGACAACGCCGCCAACGCCGGCATCATCACTGGTGGGCGCCCCGTCAAGCCCGATGCGGTGGATCTGCGCTGGGTCAGCGCGCTCCTGTACAAGAACGGCGTGATCGAGGAGTCGGGTGTAGCCGCCGCCGTGCTGAACCATCCGGCGAACGGAGTGGCCTGGCTGGCCAACAAGCTGGCACCCTGGGGCGAATTTCTGGAAAAAGGCGAAGTCGTACTCGGCGGCTCCTTCACGCGGCCGACCAGCGCCTTGGCCGGGGACACTTTCCACGCCGACTATGGTCCGCTGGGTTCCATCGCTTTTCGCTTCGTCTGAATTTCACCCTCCTTCATCGGACCACACCATGCAAACCCCCGTCAATACCTTCAAACAGGCCATGAAGAACCAGCAGGCGCAGATCGGCCTGTGGGTCAGCATGGCAAACTCCTTCTCCACAGAAATCTGTGCTGGCGCCGGCTTCGACTGGCTGCTGATCGACAGTGAGCACGCGCCCAATGACCTGCCCAGCGTGATGGCGCAGCTGCAGACCATCGCCGGTTATGACAGCCAGCCGGTGTGCCGGATACCGGTAGGCGACACGGCGCTCATCAAGCAATACCTCGATCTCGGTGTGCAGACACTGCTGGTGCCAATGGTGGATACATCGGAACAGGCGCTCGCCCTGGTGCAGGCCTGCCGCTACCCGCCCGACGGCATCCGCGGCATGGCCGGGGCCCGCGCGTCGCGCTGGGGCCGCCTGGCGCGTTACCCCCTGGAAGCCAATGCGCAAATCTGCCTGCTGGTGCAGGCCGAAACCCGGCTGGCCCTGCAAAACCTCGACGCCATCCTGGCAACCGACGGCGTCGACGGCGTGTTCATCGGCCCGGCCGACCTGTCTGCGTCCATGGGCCATGTCGGCAACCCTGGCCACCCGGAGGTGCAGGCGGCCATCGAAGACGCGATTGCCCGGATACGCAAAGCCGGCAAGGCGCCGGGCATTCTCACAGGCGACAACGGCCTGGCCAAACATTACCTGGCCCTTGGCGCGCTGTTCGTGGCAGTCGGGCTGGACACGCAACTGCTGGTGCGCGGCATGAGCGCGTTGATCGCGCAGTTCAAGGCACCCGTTACCAGCGCCCCCACGACGGGCGGCGACAAAACCTACTCCTGACGCTACCGCCATGTCATTCACCATGCACCCCGACGAGCGCAGCGCGCGCGTCGAACTCGCCGCCTGTTACCGTGTTTTTGCCATGCTCGGCTGGACCGAGATGATCTACAACCACATCACCGTGCGCCTTCCCGACAGCGTCACCGGCGGGCAGCGCCAGTTCCTGATCAACCCGTTCGGTCTGCACTACAGCGAGGTGACGGCGAGCAACCTGGTGCGCATCGATGTGCGCGGGCAGGTGCTGGACGGATCGCCGCATCCGGTGAACCCGGCCGGCTTCACCGTGCATGCGGCGATACATGAGGGATTGCCGGATGCGCACTGCATCATGCACACGCACACTACGGCGGGTGTTGCGGTGGCCTGTCTGCAAGGCGGATTGCAGCAGACCAATTTTTATACCGCACAGCTGCACGGCATGGTGGCCTACCATGACTTTGAAGGCATCACCATCCATGCCAGCGAAGCGCCACGCCTGCTCAAGAGCATAGGCACACGGCCCGCCGTGATCCTGCGTAACCACGGCCTGCTGGCCTGGGGGCTCACCGTCCCGCAGACCTTTGCCATCCTCTGGACCCTGCAGCGCGCCTGCGAGATCCAGTTGGCGACCCTCTCCATGGGGGCGGCGATTGCGGTGCCAGAAGCCATTGCGGCCAAGTGCACCCGCGACGCCTTGCAGTTCAACCCCAGCCATGGCGCCGGGCGCGACATGTTCGACGCGCTGGTGCGCCAGGTGGACCACATCGACAGGGGTTACCGCGAATGAGCACCGCCGCCGCGGGGAGCCCGGCCCGTCTGCAGCGCATCGGCATCGTGGGCGCCGGGGCCATCGGTGGCTGGC
>JANNDB010000064.1:0-1687 GCA_031387285.1 Betaproteobacteria bacterium
GCAACATCACCAGCGCCGTCAGCACTACCAGCAGCAGCAGCATGCGACTGCCTTCGTCCTGCTCCAGTGCACGCTCGCGCATGGTCTTTCTCGACGCCCTGGCAATCATGGTGCCCGTAAGCACCATGTACAGGCACACCGCCAGGTTCCAGCAGACCAGGAAGCGTGTGGAGCCGTCGTCCGCAAATGGCATGGGTGCCAGATAGAACAGCGCGATTCCTGCCAGCACCGATATCGCCAGGCGCGGCCGGACGATCAGGTGGCGCAGGAAGGGGCTTTGACGAAGGTGCATGGTGTTGCGCCGCGCTTCAAGCGCTGGCGCGCGCCGCCAATCGGGCCATGTCTGTCACGCTGATCATGCCGGCCACGTCGTGGGGCTGCAGGAAACTGATGAGAGGCCGCTGACCTTCGCAGTGCGGCAGGCTGCCCTCGAGCGAGCCCTGCACGATCAGGCACAGCATGTCGAAACGTGCGCCACGGCGCGCCAGCAGTTCGCTCTTGGCCAGGCGGCGAATCTGCCCCGCCTCGCCACCAGCGCGTCAAGCGTGCCGCCCTGGCAGTCGCGAAAACCCAGCGCCTTGCCAAGCAAGGTGCGTGCAATTGCCTGGGCGCCATCTGTTGACGGTTTTGTAGTGGTTTTGACAGAAATAGCGCGCGTCATTTTTTGCCCCTCATCGCCTCACGGGTACTTCATCGCCGCATGCAGTACCTCAAGCACCGTCACGGTATCAGGTGTTTGCTCCAGAATCACGACGTAATTGGGATGCACCACCAGTTCGAGCGTGCCTGCTACACGGCCACGTCTGCGGGGAAAGTTCGGGTCGCCAAGCAGGCTGACTTGCTCGTCAATGCGCAGCCACAGATCGATCGCGGCGAGGGGGTTGTCGTGGGCAATGTAGTCTTCTAGCGCTTGCAGGCTTTCCCAGTACTGCGGCTTGCGCAGCACTTTCATGTCTTGTCAGCGAGCGCTTTGCGTTGCGCCAGTTTTTGAGCGCGGATGGCGTCCCATTCTGCGGGCTCGATGGCAGGGCGCGGGTCAGCCTGAGCGGCTTGCACCCTGGCTTTGAACCAAGTGTCGTATTCCATAATTCCGCGCAGCGAATCGCGCACCAGTTGGGACACCGTGGTCTCGTTGTGCAGTGCATACGATTTGAGCGCGAAATACTGTGACTTGGGCAGGTCGACATTCAGGCGCTGGGTGGGTTCTGGTGTCTGATCGGTCATGATGATTTGAGTAAATGCGTAGAAGTGCATTATCAATGGATATTCTGATGACTTCCAGCTCAATCTTGGCCACGGAAGCATCCTGGGCGGCGGCATGGTACCTGCCGCATCGCCTTCGCGCCGCGCGCCGGGCAGAAGGTGTTGAACCTGTGGGGCGCGGCGGCGCGCAAGGGCATGGCGCGCGAGCTGCTGGCGTCGCCCTTGCGCGAACGGCGCAACTGACGCGATCGGGAATGGCGCTTCTATCGCCCCGCCGCCAGCCGACGTGCAGCCCGGCAGTGTCGCGGCAATGCCAAGTGCGCAACGGCCAACCTTCGTGCGGCCGCATGTTGTTGAATTGCACGGTATTTATAGACACACCAGATTCATTGCCTTCGCATCGTTGACGGCGCTCAGGGGGATCCGCTGGTCAAAGCTCACCAGCCGGCCGGCGTTCTTGACCGCCAAAGCCAGCAGATACAGA
>JANNDB010000068.1:0-1765 GCA_031387285.1 Betaproteobacteria bacterium
GTATCCTGAGAGGCGCGGGGCGAGGTGGTCGCGGAACTCTTCCGTCGTCAGCCAGGCTGTGCCCATCCACACTCCCTGGGCGCCCATGGCCAGCGCGGCCGCGACTGGCGCCCGGTCGCAACACCGCCGGTGGCCCTCGCCCGCCGCCGCATTGGGTCTACTTCCAGTCGGTCTTGCTCGCAGATGCAAGGCTTGCCCAGTTATCGGGCGGATGGCCGCGCTCAAGCATTTTCTCGAATACGGCGTAGGGATCACTCTTGCTGCCCGATGATCGAAGCGTGTTCTCGTCATTCACCCAAGCGAAGATGATGATCTTCGTCTTCGAGTCGAATCGGAAAAACAAACGGAATCGCCTGCCAATCTTGGCTCGGCGCCAATGCCGAAAGGCGGCTCCCATGGTGTTGCCCTGCCGATACTCCTCGCGGTTGGGATCGCCGGGCACTGTGTCGAACATCAACTTGGACAGTGCATTGAACAGCTTGACGTTGGCGTTCGCCTCAACACCCTTGGGATGGTGTGCCTTGGCACGCACCACCGCCGCATGCAGCGTCTGAAGTTGCTCGTTCAGGCAATCGTGGAAGAGCAGACTCCACCCATGACGTTGGATCACAGTGCAACGTCACCTTCGATGTCGTGACCCACGTCTACCGGATGTTTGAGTGTGGCCAGCATCGCACGCGCGAGTTTGACCGGCAACGCGGTGACGTGGCGTCCGGACCGGATGTCCTTTTCCAGGAGCGCCAAGAACCCACCGATCGCGGGGTCCTCATGTTCTTCATCCACACGCGTCACCACAACCTGTGAACCACGCAGATCGAAGGCGACCTTGCCGCCGTAGTCAACCCCCAGAGCTTGACGGATCGGTTTGGGCAAGATGATCTGCCCTTTGGCGGTGATCGTGGCGACTTCGTGGATAGCTGGCATGGAGATGCCTTGTCTTTGTGTGAAGGTTTCATAGTAAGGAATAATCCTTACATAGTCAAGCCACAGCGAAGGTCGCCCAGGCGCGACCGAGCACGCTGTCGCCACGCCGAAAATCAAGTTCGATATCGACTTTGCGCTCACCGCCATCCTCGAACACGCGCACCACCCAGCCGTTATACGAGATCACGTCCCCCGGAAACTGCATCTCGTCGAAGCGGCACTTGAAGCGGCGGATGTTCGCCGGCCCGAGCCAGTTCACCGCATAGGTGGCCATGGCGCCGCCGTGCAGCATGCCCATCGAGTAGATGCCCGGGTAGCCGCAGGCCCGGGCCGAGCCGTCGTCGTGGTGCGTCGGGCCGTCTTCGCCCGAGGCGTACTGGTAGGCCACGATATCGGTCACGGTCAAGGGCGGCATGGTTACCGTTCCCGGCCCCTGGCCGACCCGCAGTTCATCCCATCCCTGGCGCGGCAGCGCGTTGAACTGGTCGCGCGGGTCGCCCTTCATGAAATGCGGCCGGTTGCGCAAATGGGCCTCGTCCAGCGCCTGCACTGGCGACAGCGCGGTCTTGACGTTCCATTCGTACCAGTCGGCCACATGGCGGCCGTCCGGTGCATGGAATCTGGTGCGGGCGACATAGATGCGCAGCCGCCCGCCGCGCCGCCCCTGGCGTTCCTTGAAGTCGTGCATGCTGGTGGACGCAATCAGCCGGTCGCCGGCGCGTGGCGGCGGCCCGTGGAACACGAACTCTTCGCCGCCGTCGGCGCAGGTGCGGAAGTCCTCGTCGATACGGCCGAAGGCTGAATCCGCCGGCGCGCGCGCGAGGATGTAGCCGTAGTGGTA
>JANNDB010000078.1:0-8874 GCA_031387285.1 Betaproteobacteria bacterium
GATGCGGCGAAGTAAATCTGATTCGCATCTTTGGATCAATCGCAGCAACGCGTTCAAGCAAAGCACAAAAATCCATTCCTCCGTTTGGAATTTTTGTGTTGGAACCGAAATTTGGAGTCAGCTCAAACGAGGACATGGTGCTTCTCTCATTCGCTTCAGTCAAATCGTTGTAAACATTTACATTCTGACCAAGCAGAGTGATCAGCACTGCCGCATTGCTGTCGAACTTCACGAGCGAACCGTCGCCACGGCGGATGCCCTTGGCGGTGCGGACCACCACGGCACTGTATATCTCGCCCTTCTTGACGCGACCGCGCGGCGCGGCTTCCTTGATGCTCACCTTGATGACATCACCAACGCTGGCATAGCGCCGCTTCGATCCGCCGAGCACCTTGATGCACAAAACGGATTTCGCGCCGGTGTTATCGGCGACTTCCAATCGGGATTCAGTCTGGATCATTTCAATATTCCCAACTTGCACCTGGGAGCACTGCGCCAACGGGTTGGCACGGCACTAACAAGTCAGTCTTGGGCCCGTCGTCCGCTGCGTGAACCACTCACGCCGCATCCGTTGGGCAGAAACTAACGCGCTTGTTTTTGCAAGCGAAGCCCGCGATTATGCATGAGTTTTGCCAGGCGCGTCAAGGACAGTTAATTCGGCAGGCGCAAATAGTCGCCCGCCAGCGCCTTGAACGCGGCAACCTGCGGGTCGATTCCAGTCTCCTGCTTCAGGATCGCGCCAACCGCCGTGGCCGTCCTGGCGGCAAGTCTGGCGTCGAGAAACAGCAGGCGTGACCGGCGTGCCAGCATGTCTTCCACGCGTCGCGCATATTCATGGCGCACGGCAAAGCGCACCATGGCTTCGGTCAAGCCGGGTGCCAATTCGTTGTCGGCCCCTGGCATTGCCTGCACCAGCGCCTGCTCGCTGCCATAACTGTGCAGCCCGGGCGCGTGCGCGATGGACTCTGGCACAATCCCGCCCAAATCGCTGCCCACCAGCTTAATGTGAGTGGTCACTCCCGCCTTAACGCTTTTCAGCAGGCCTTTGTCGAAACACTTTTGCAACACGTCTTCGGCCATTGCGCGGTACGTGGTCCACTTGCCGCCGGTCACCGTGACGAGGCCACTGCGGCTCACCAATACGGTGTGCTCGCGGCTCAGTCCCTTGGTGTTTTCGCCGTCGTCGTCCTGCGGTTTGACCAGCGGCCGCAGGCCAACCCACATGCTGCGTACATCGGCGCGGGTGGGCGCACGGCGCAGGTAGCGCGCGGCCTCGGACAGGATGAACTCCACCTCCTCCCGGAACGGCGTCGGCTCGCGGGCCAGATCGTTGCGCGGCGTATCGGTGGTCCCCAGGATGACCTTTCCCAGCCAGGGAACGGCAAACAGCACGCGGCCGTCTGCCGTCTTGGGCACCATGAGGGCCACATCGGCGTCCAGAAATTCCCGGTCGACGACCAGATGCACCCCCTGGCTGGGCGCGACCATCGGCTTGGTGGGGCGCCGCCCATCGCCCTGGTTGATACGTCCGTCCTGCTCGCGCAGGGCATCGACCCATACACCCGTGGCGTTGATGACGCAGTTGGCGCGCAGGCGCACCGTGGCGCCCGACTCCATGTCTTCACACGCCACTCCGCAGACCTTGCCGTTTTCGAACAAGAGTTCATTGGCCTGGCAGTAGTTCACCAGCAACGCACCCCGCAGTGCGGCGGTGCGCGCCAGCGCCAGCGCCAGACGGGCATCGTTGAATTGCCCGTCCCAGTATTCAACACCGCCACACAGTCCTTTGGGCTGGGCGTTGGGCAGACGTTCCAGCGTGGCCGCAAGGCCCAGAAACCGGGTCTTGCCCAGACCGGCCTTGCCGGCCAGCAGGTCGTATGCAGTCAGGCCTGCACCATAGAAGGGCGTCTCCCACCAATGGTAGGAAGGCATCACAAACGCCAGCGGCTGTGCAAGATGCGGCGCATTGCCCAGCAAGGTGGTGCGTTCATGCAAGGCCTCACGCACCAGGGCGATATTGCCCTGCGCCAGATAGCGCACCCCGCCGTGTACCAACTTGGTGGCGCGCGACGACGTGCCCTTGGCAAAGTCGTGCGACTCGACCAGCACCACGCTGAAGCCGCGCGCCACCGCGTCGAGGGCAACGCCCAGACCGGTGGCGCCGCCCCCCACAACGGCCACGTCGTACTGGCGGCGTTGGCCCAGCCGGGCCATCAAGTCCTGGCGCCCGGTAGCCAGAATGCTCTTGGCCTTCATGCCTTGGCCCAGTCGCGCGAACGCGACACGGCCTCCTGCCAACGGGCCCGCTTCGTCGCGCGCCCCCCCGCCGCCATGCGCGGCTCGAAGCGTTTGTCTACCGCCCATTGGGCTGCCACTTCGTCGGCGCCGGACCAATAGCCGGTCGCCAGGCCCGCCAGGTAGGCGGCGCCCAGCGCCGTGGTTTCGGTCACGCGGGGACGAACGACCGGTACTCCCAGAAAATCCGCCTGCATCTGCATCAGCAGATCGTTGCGGCTGGCGCCGCCGTCCACCCGCAGCTCGCGCAGGGCGATTCCCGAATCCTTGGCCATGGCGCCGAACACGTCGGCGCTTTGCAGGGCAATCGCCTCCAGCGCTGCCCGTGCAATGTGGGCCTTCGTGGTGCCACGGGTGACACCCAGCAAAGCTCCGCGCGCATGCCCATCCCAGTACGGAGTGCCCAGGCCGGCAAACGCCGGCACCAGGTACACGTCCCCGGTGTCGTCGACCTGCTCGGCCAGGGACTGCACCTCCTCGGCCTGGCGGATGATGCCCAGGCCGTCGCGCAGCCACTGCACCGCGGCGCCGGCGACAAACACCGAGCCCTCCAGTGCGTAACAGGTGCGTCGCGCTGCCGGCGTTGTGGTCGGCCCGGTCCAGGCCACCGTGGACAGCAACTGATGCGCACTACGTACCGCCGCAGTACCGGTATTCATCAGCATGAAACAACCCGTGCCATAGGTGTTCTTGGCCATGCCGGGCGCAAAACAGGCCTGGCCAAACGTGGCGGCCTGCTGGTCCCCGGCCACGCCGGCAATCGGCAATGGCCGCCCGAACAGCGCCGGCGCGGTCTCGGCAAGGACACCGCTTGACGACACCACCTGCGGCAGCACTGCAGCCGGGATATCAAACAGGCGCAGCAGCCGCGCGTCCCACTGCAGCGTATGAATATTGAACAGCAGGGTGCGCGAGGCGTTGCTGCTGTCGGTCACGTGGCTGCGGCCACCGGTGAGGTTCCAGATCAACCAGCTGTCCACCGTCCCGAAGGCCAGTTCGCCACGTTCGGCGCGCTGGCGTACACCGGGCACGTTGTCCAGCAGCCATTGCAACTTGGTGCCGGAGAAATAGGCGTCCAGCACCAGGCCGGTCTTGCGCTGGATCATCGCCGCGTGGCCTTTGGCGCGCAACACGTCGCAGGCTCCTGCCGTGCGGCGGTCCTGCCAGACGATCGCGTTGGCCACCGGCGCGCCGGTCTTGCGATCCCACAAGACCGTGGTCTCGCGCTGGTTTGTGATGGCAATGGCTTCCACGCTGTCCGCACCCAGCTGCTTGGCGCGCAACACCTCCTGGGCCACCGCCAGTTGCGAGCGCCAGATTTCCGCGGCGTCGTGCTCGACCCAGCCCGGACGTGGAAATATCTGCGCAAATTCGCGCTGCGCACTGCCCACCGGCGTTCCCGAGCGGTCGAACAAAATGGCGCGCGAACTGGTCGTGCCCTGATCCAGCGACAGTATGTACTTCATGGTGTCCAGAGATTACCGCAAGAAGCGGTGCTTTCACCGCGACAATTCATGTTGCCCTGCACCACCCACCACCCGACATGACCCAGACAATTGCCTTCATCGGCGGCGGCAACATGGCCAGCGCCATCATCCACGGTCTGCGCGCTGCCAGCGCTCCCACCCCCCGTTTGCTCGTGGTGGAGCCGTTCGAGCCGACCCGCGCCAAACTGCAGTCCGACTTCGGCCTCGCTGCCATGGAGACCGCGGGAGCGGCACTTTCAGCGGCCGATCTCGTGGTCTGGGCGGTAAAGCCGCAGACTTTCAAGGAGGCCGCGGCACAGGGCGCGCCCTACACCGGCGGTGCGTTGCACCTGAGCGTGGCTGCGGGCATTCCCAGCGACAGCATTGCCCGCTGGCTGGGCACCGAGCGCGTGGTGCGGGCCATGCCGAACACGCCTGCCCTCATTGGCAAGGGCATCAGCGGGCTATTCGCGCGGGCTGCGGTCACAGCGGCGGAGCGCCACAGTGTCGAGTCCGTGATGCGTTGCACCGGCGAGTTCCTGTGGCTGGAGAGCGAGGCCCAGCTCGACGCCGTTACCGCTGTCTCGGGGTCGGGGCCGGCCTATGTCTTCTACTTCCTGGAAGCCATGACATCCGCAGGCGCCGCCATGGGGCTCAGCACGGCACAGGCGCATCAGCTGGCGGTGGCCACATTCGTGGGCGCATCCGAACTCGCACGCAGCTCCAGCGAGCTACCCGAAGTGCTGCGTCAGCGTGTCACCTCCAAGGGTGGCACCACCCATGCAGCCATCAGCGCCATGGACGACACGGCCGTCAAACAGCTGTTCGAGCGCGCCATGCTGGCAGCACGCGACCGGGCCGAGGTGATGGGGCGGGAGTTCGGCGGGAGTTGAGCCCTATCGCGGCATGCTGCCAATCACCACGCCGGCAAACAGCGTGCAACCCAGCCAGTGATTGGTCCGGAACGCCGTAAAGCAGCCTTCGCGTTCGCGACGCCGAATCAGCACACCATGCCAGAGCACCTGCGCAGCCCCCGCGGCTGTGGCTAGCACCACCACCATGGGCGCCAGGCCCTGTCGCAGCAGCAACACGGTCCATATGCCAAGGTACAGGGCATAACTGGCCATCACGGCCGCCACGTCGAAACGCCCGAAGGTAATGGCAGACGTGCGGATGCCGATGCGCAGATCGTCGTCACGGTCCACCATGGCGTATTCGGTGTCGTAGGCCAGCACCCAGAACAGGTTGCCAAGCAGCAGCAACCAGGCAAGCAGGGGCACGCTGTCGCGCATGGCTGCGAGGCTGACGGTGTCAGTTCCCAGAACGGCCGCAAACGCCATCGGGATTCCCCAACTGAAAGCCACGCCCAGCACCGCCTGCGGCATGGAGAAAAACCGCTTGGTATAGGGGTAGGCCAGGGTGATCGCCAGCGCGACGAAGGACCACAGGATGGTGACCGTATTGGTGGTGAGCACCAGCGCAAAGGCCAGCAGCGCCAGCGCCGCGCCCAGAAGCAGCGCCTCACGACTGGACAATGCGCCGCGCGTTACCGGCCGTTGCGCCGTGCGTTTGACGTGGCGATCAAAATCCTGATCGGCCACGTCGTTGATGCAGCAGCCGGCGCTGCGCATCAGAAAGGTTCCCAGGCCAAACACCAGCAGCAGGTGCCAACCCGGAAATCCACCCGCTGCGATCCAGAGCGCACTGAGCGTGGGCCAGAGCAACAGCAACCAGCCGGCAGGGCGATCCCAGCGGATCAGTTGCAGGTACAGCGCACAGCGCTCGCGCAGGGCCATGGGCTCAGGAAAGTCGCTTCACACCAGGCAGGGCGCAGGCGTAGATGGCGTTGCGCAGCGCGGCGATCGCCTCATACCGTGTGAAGCTGCGCCGCCAGGCCAGCACCACGCGGCGCGTGGGCGGCGGACCACCGGAATCATCCTTGATCGGGATATACCGCACCGAGCCGTCCAGCTGCTTTCCGCGGCCAGCCTTGGCGTGCGCCGCTTCGGGCGGTACGCCGAGCCGGGGCACCAATGTCACGCCCATACCGGCGGCCACCATGTGCTTGATGGTCTCGAGCGAGGAGCCCTCAAAGCTGCGCCGTATGCCTTCCGCATTGCTGGAAAACCGCGCGAATTCCGGACACACCTCCAGTACGTGGTCACGAAAGCAATGGCCGGTGCCCAGCAGCAGCATGGTTTCCGATTTGAGCTGTTCGGCGGTGAGCGTCTTGAATCGCGCCAGCGGATGGTTGCCCGGAACGGCCGCCACAAAGGGTTCGTCGTAAAGCGGGGCCAGCGCCAGCCCGGTATCGGGGAAGGGCTCGGCCAGGATCGCGCAATCGATCTCGCCCGCGCGCAGCATCTCCAGCAGCTTGACGGTGAAATTCTCCTGCAGCATCAAGGGCATCTGCGGCGTGTGGTTGATCACCTGGCGCACCAGATCGGGCAGCAGGTAGGGCGCGATCGTGTAGATGACGCCCAGGCGCAGCGCACCGGCCAGCGGGTCTTTGCCGCGTTTGGCAATTTCCCGGATGTTGGCCGCCTGCTCCAGCACCGACTGCGCCTGGCGCACCACCTCTTCGCCCAGCGGCGTCACCGTGACTTCGTTGGCGCTGCGCTCGAAGAGCTTGAGCTCAAGCTCTTCCTCCAGTTTTTTCACGGCCACCGACAGCGTGGGCTGCGACACAAAACAGGCCTCCGCGGCCTTGCCAAAGTGCCGCTCGCGGGCCACGGCGACGATGTATTTGAGCTCGGTCAGGGTCATGCCGCTATTGTCTCCGAGTCATGGCACGGCCCACGCCAACTTCAGGCTTTCAGGTAGTCGGTTCTGGCGCCCAGCCAGCGCTCAGTGTGGCGCTGCGCGGCAGCCGGATCGGCGTCTTGCAGCAGGGGCGCGGCGGCGCGGGCCCATTCCAGCAACTCCGTGTCCACCGCCAGATCGGCAAACCGCAACAGCGCTGCGCCCGATTGCCGCGCGCCCAGGAATTCCCCGGGGCCGCGAATATCGAGGTCGCGCCGCGCAATCTCGAAGCCGTCGTTGGTCTCCACCATGGCCTTCAGGCGTGCGCGTGCCGTCTCCCCCAGGCGCGGCGCATCACCGGTCGAATACAACAACACACAGGCGGACGCCGCCGCACCACGTCCGACACGGCCACGCAATTGGTGCAGCTGCGAAAGGCCAAAGCGCTCGGCGTGCTCGATCACCATCAGCGAGGCGTTGGGTACGTCCACCCCGACCTCGATCACCGTGGTGCTCACCAGCACACCCATCTTCCCCTGCACGAATTGCGCCATCACCTCGCGCTTTGCCGCCACCGGCATGCGCGAATGCAGCAGTCCGACCACCGCACCGCCAAGGGCCTCGCTCAGGGTCTCGTGGGTTTCGGTCGCGTTGCGAAGGTCGAGCGCCTCACTGTGGCTGCGGCCGGAGCTTCGCTCCTTCACGCCGGCTTCGCCGGCATGAGCCTGCGCCGCAACGCTGTTGGCGTTGTCTTCGATCAGCGGGCACACCCAGTACACCTGCCGCCCAAGCGCCAGCTGGGCGCGGATACGCTCCACCACCTCGCCACGGCGTGCTTCACTGACCAGCTTGGTCACGATGGGTGTGCGCCCGGGCGGCAACTCGTCAATCGTCGAAACCTCCAGGTCAGCGTAATAACTCATGGCCAAGGTACGCGGAATCGGGGTTGCGGTCATCATGAGCAGGTGCGGCTCCATACCCGCCTCGGCCATCTTGTCGCGCAGCGCGATCCGTTGCGCCACGCCAAAACGATGCTGCTCATCGATCACCGTGAAAGCCAGATTGGCGAACTGCACCTTGTCCTGGATCATGGCGTGGGTGCCCACCACCAGCGCCGCCTCTCCTGAAGCGATCAGCGCGAGCATGGCGCGCCGCTCCTTCGCCTTCTGGCTGCCGGTGAGCCAGGCCGTCGTGATACCCAGCGGCTCCAGCCAGGCGATCAGCTTGCGAAAGTGCTGTTCGGCCAGCAGTTCGGTCGGCGCCATCAGCGCGCATTGCCGGCCACTGTCCATGCAAACGGCAGCAGCCAATGCCGCCACCACGGTCTTGCCGGAACCCACGTCGCCCTGCAACAGGCGGTACATCGGGGTGGGCCGGGCCAGGTCATGGGCGATTTCGACCCCGACCCGGCGTTGTGCGAGCGTCAGCGCGAAGGGCAATGCCGCCAGCAAACGCGCGCGCAGACCACCCGGCTGCGCACGCAGGACAGGGGCGCGCAGTCCGTCGCGCGCGCGCCGCGACATCAGCTGCGACAGCTGCTGCGCAAGCAGCTCTTCGAGCTTGAGCCGTTGCCAGGCCGGGTGGCTGTGGTCTTCCAGCGTGGCCAGGGAAACATCGGGCTTGGGGTAATGCAGGAACTGCAGGGCGTCGCGCAGCGCCCAGGCGAGCGCCGGGTGATCCGGCAGTCCGGCAGCGGCCCCCAGCGTATCGGCCAGGTCAGCGCGCGCCATGCCGCTCAATACCACCTTGCGCAGGTAGGCTTGCGGCAGGCCAGCCGCAGTGGGGTAAACCGGCGTCAGGCCGGTGGGCAAGGTGCCGCCGGCCGGATGCACGCTCGGGTGCACCATGGTCCAACCCAGGAAGCCGCCACGCACTTCGCCGCGTGCGCGCACGCGCGAGCCGACCTGCATGGCCTTTTGCTGCGACGGGTAGAAGCTGAAGAAGCGCAGCGTGCAGGTGTCGGTGCCGTCGTCCACCGTCACCAGCAGTTGTCGGCGCGGCCGGTAACTGATCTCGCAGGAGGTCACACTGGCCTCGATCTGCAGCGTCTGCCCGTCCTGCGCTTCGCTCAGACGGGTGATGCGGTCGACGACCCGCGCCCGCTCGGCTTCCGCGACGAGCTCGGACCATTCGGGAATGTGCTCGTCCCACTCGACGAGCGTCGACACGGGGCCGCTTCGTTCGATCACCCATCGATAGAGCGCCCACACTTCGGCTCGCACCGGGGCATCGTGCGTGTCGAGCAAATGCGTTCCGTGATCGCTGTGGCCCGCGAGATGAATCTGACCGATCCGATCGGCCGGCACCCCGCTGAGATAGCTGATCGGATCGAAGCCGTGATTCATCGCGCTCACATAGACGTTGTTGACGT
>JANNDB010000118.1:0-2893 GCA_031387285.1 Betaproteobacteria bacterium
GCGCTGGGGCGGGAACCCGAGCAACTCGCCACCCTCACTGAAACCACCTGGCACTGGCTGCAAGCCGGCCAAAGCGATGGATCAGCCGCGCGCCATCTCGTCACGCTGGGTGACACGCGTTACCCCGCAGCGCTGCTCACCATCAGTGACCCTCCGCTGATGTTGTATGGGCAGGGCGCTTTCGATGCCAACCTGGCCGGCCCTTCTGACCAGACCATCGCCATCGTCGGCAGCCGCAACCCCACGGCGCAGGGAGCGATCAACGCGCGCGAATTTGCAGGCGCGCTGACGCAGGCGGGGTTGGTAGTGGTGAGCGGGCTGGCGTTGGGCGTTGACGGGGCTGCGCACCAGGGCGCACTGGATGCCGCCGACGATGCTGCCGGGTGGCCGGCAACCGTGGCAGTGGTGGGGACCGGTCTGGACGTGCTGTACCCGAAGAGCCACGCGGGCCTTACCCGTGCGATCACCCAGCGGGGCATGGTGATCAGCGAATATGCGCTGGGGACGCCACCGCTGGCCATTAATTTTCCACGCCGCAACCGCCTGATTGCGGGGCTGGCCAGGGGAACCCTGGTCGTCGAGGCGGCGATGCAAAGTGGATCGCTGATCACTGCGCGGATGGCTGCGGAGCAGGGGCGCGACGTTTTTGCCATTCCGGGGTCCATTCACTCTGCACAGTCGCGCGGATGCCACCTTTTAATCAAACAGGGCGCCAAACTTGTTGAATCGGCCCACGACATCCTGGATGAATGGCAATGGACGGCACTACACACGGCAGCCGCTGCCGAATCGACGGCAGCCGGCGCGCCAGACGACGAAATTGCACTGGAGCGCGCGCTCGGTTTCGAGCCGGTGGGGCTGGACGCCATGCTGGCGCGCACCGGATTGCCCACCGCAGAACTGCAGGCGCAACTCATGCAACTGGAACTGCAGGGGCGGGTGGCCCGCCTGCCGGGTGGCCTGTTTCAGCGCATTGCCCATGCCTAGCTGCCGATGCCGGGTCCGGCGAGCGCCGCAGCGGATCAACTGCGCTATATTGGAGACATGTTCGAGGTTCTGGTATTTGTCTATGAAAACTACTGGAGAGGGGATGCCTGCCCCCAGCTCGACCAGCTGCAGCGCAAGCTGAGTGCCGTGGGCTTTGAGGCCGAAGAGATTCAGGACGCCCTGGCCTGGCTTGGCGGGCTCAACCTGGCAACGCGCAATACCCAGCTCACTTCACCCCCGACTGGCGCTGCTCCCGGCGGCGCTGCAAGTGCAGCGTTGCATTCAGCCAGCGTGGAGCAATCCGTTGCAAGCATGCGGGTGTACTCGGTCGAGGAGCAGAACCGGTTGGGCCCGACATGCCTCGGGTTCATCAATTTCCTGGAAACGTCCGGGGTATTGCCTGCCCACATGCGCGAAGTAGTCGTAGATCGCGCCATGGCCACCGGCGCCGATGGACTGGAGCTCGACGACCTGAAGATCATCGTGCTCATGGTGTACTGGAGCTATGGCGAGGAGCCTGACGCCCTGATTCTCGATGAGTTGTGCGACGACGGCGTTGCCCGCGTCGGCCACTAAGGACGCGCGCTAGCCGAGCAGGCGCTCCGGATTCGCCTCGATCTTGGCCAGCGCATCGCGGGTGGCACGCACCGTGAGCGCTTCCTCTTCCTGCGGCAACAGCAGCCCCGCCTGCAGGTAGGCCGCCAAACGGCCAGCCTGTATCAGGTAGCTGTGTCCGTCGGTCGACGCAAACAGGTTGAGCTGCTTGCGGTCGCTGCGCCACACGAACTGCACCTTGGTCACGCGGCCATTGTGGTCAAGCGTGAACCAGGCACCGAGATCCAATTCCTGCGCCCAGGCCAGCATGGCATTGGTCGGCTTGGAACCGCCGTTGGCCACCACGTCGATGGTGGCCGGGTCAATGCCCAGCATGAGTTCGATGCTTTCGGCGTCCAGCGGCAGATCGCCCATGCCATCTTCGCTCACGAAGTCTTCCAGATTGGCCAGGCGTTTCGCCATGGCTTCGATCTGCGCAGCGGGAATAGCCTGTGTCTTGGACAGGAACGCGTCCGCCAGCGTGTCACTGACGGCCTTGATATGGATGTCCTGCTGGCTCGGCGCCATGCCCAGAAGGGTCATGCCCGCACGCAACCGCTGCAGCAGCTTGGGCAGATCCTGGATCACACGCGCCCGGTCACTGCGATTGGGCTTGGCACTGGCGGCCCAGACCAGATCCGTCGCCGTCTTCTTGAGCTCCAGCGTTTCCGCATGCTGCGGCCCCTTGCGCACGGCGGCAACAGCCAACACCTCGGCCCACACCTTGAACAGGAATACACGAATTTCCTCGCGCACCGGCACGTCCTTGAGCGTATTGCGCATTTCGATCGTGTACTGGATCGTCAGCGTTTCCTTCTGCTCCACCTGCTGGGCCACACTGGCAACCTTTTGCGTCACTCCACTGCCGGCCAGGAATTTCTGCAGAAACTTCTGGAACTCCGAATACACGAGTTCGTATACCCGTTTGCCGGTTTCCGGGTACTGCTCGATCACCTGCACCACGCGCTTGATTTCCTTCTCCAGCGCGCTGCCCTGGATGCCACTGGCGTCGAACCCCATCACGCAGGATCCCATGCGGTCAATCAGCTGCCGCGCCGGATGGCTCGCAGTGCCAAAAAAGTCAGGTTCGGCCAAAGCGACCCGAAGAACCGGCATTTGCAGACGTGCAAACCACACCCGGATGCCGGGCGGAATGCGCTCTTCCTGCAAGATGGCCTGGAACATCAGGGCAACAATTTCAATGGTGGCCTTCTCTCCCTTGGTCTCTGCCTTGTTCTTGAGTTCTGTGGTCTGCTCGCGCAGGCGACCCGCGACCTGGGCAACCCCAGCCGGGCTGTAATCTTCGTACTGG
>JANNDB010000026.1:0-2242 GCA_031387285.1 Betaproteobacteria bacterium
CGTCGTCGCTCACGTGGTTGATCAGATGGAGCTCCAGGGCCTGCTCGGCGCTGATCGGTTCACCCGTGAGGCACATCTCGGCCAGCACGCGGCGTGGCAGCAGATGGCCCAGCACACTCAGCACCTGGGCTGGAAACAGGCCGATCTTGACTTCGGGCAAACCAAAGATGGCCGAACGCGCAGCCACCGCCATGTCACACATGCCCATGATGCCCATGCCACCGGCCATGCAGGCGCCGTTGACGCGCGCTATCAGGGGCACGGTGGACGCACGGGCCTGGCGGAACAGGTTGGCGAAACCGACATGCGGCTCCGAATAGTCGAATTTGAATGACTTGCCACTTTGCAGATCAGCGCCCGCGCAGAATGCTTTGGATCCCGTTCCGGTGATGACGACGGCACGTACGTCGCGGTCCTTGTTGGCGTCGCTCAGGGCCTGGCTGATGCCGGCGAGCACGGCCGGACTGATGGAGTTGCGGCGCTCCTCCCGGTTGATGGTCAGCCACATCACGTTGCCGCGCATCTCGCGCAGCAGTTCGGCGGGGGCGGTTTCACTCATGGTCTTCCTTGGTTGGATCGGGTTGCGGCAATGCCGGACATCATTCGGATACGGCGCCCTGTGCCACGAGTGCGTCGATGCGGGCGTCCGTATACCCTGCCTCGCGCAGTACGGCGCGGCTGTGCTGTCCCAGGCAGGGGGCGGGCGTCGGTGGCCCCGGTGGCGTGTCCGACCACTCGCTGGGAACCGCCATCTGCACGATTCCACCCAGCGCGGGATGGTCGATCTCGCTGAAGAAACCGATGTCGTGCAGATGCGGGTCCTGCAGCAGTGTGTCAAAGGTGTGCATAGGGAACACCGGGATGTCACTGCCTGCCAGCAGTGTTTCCAGTTCGGACGTGCTGTGGCGGCCGATCTCGTCGGACACCATGCTGTACAAGGCTGTGATGTGTTGTGTACGCGTGGATACCGAACGCATGCGCGGATCGCTCTCGAACAGATCGGCCTTGCCGATGGCCTTCAGAAAACCCTTCCAGTTGGCGTCGGTGTAGATCAGGCAACACACATAACCGTCCAGGGTCTTGTACGGACGGCGTTCGGGCGACAGCAGGCGCGCGTAACCGAAGTCGCCCTGAGCGGGAACGAAGGTGCGGCCAAACAGATGGTCGCCCAGCACCTGCGGCACCATGGTCTCGAACATCGGTATGTCCACGCGCTGGCCGCGGCCGGTCCTTTCGCGCCCATACAGCGCGGCGGAAATCACGCCGAAGGCGTACAAGCCCACGGTGCGGTCGGCGATGGTCACGGGCAGGTAGCGCGGTATGCCGCCACTGGCTTGCGCCATCGCCTGCGGAAATGCGCAGGCCGCCTGGATCAGGTCATCAAACGCCGCGCGCGCCGCATAACGGCCGCGCTGGGAGAAGCCGAACATGCCGGCGTAGATCAGGCGCGGGTTGAGGGCGTGCAGCGTTTCGTAGTCCAGACCCAGACGCTGCATCGCCTGCGGACGCACGTTGTAGGCCAGCACGTCAGCCGAGCGCGCCAGATCGAGCAACGCGGCGCGTCCGCCTTCGGTCTTCAGGTTCAGCACGATGCTGCGCTTGTTGCGGTTCATGGCCAGAAACAGCGGGCCCATCTTCTGGTGGCCCTGCGGTCCGATGGCGCGGATGATGTCGCCCTCGGGGGCTTCGACCTTGACCACATCGGCGCCCAGGTCGCCCAGCATCTGGGTCGCCGACGGGCCCATGAAAATGCTCGTGATGTCGACCACGCGCACCCCGCTCAGGGGGCCGCATGTGGGCAGGTCTGCGGATGCGGATGCTGGTGCGGGCGCGCGGGTCACCGCAGCATCATAAACGGCGGTAGTAGGTGGCGCGCTGCCGATGCACCGGACCAGCAGGCCTATTGAGTGCCGCTGTGCGCGCCACTTTCCGTCATCGGAATTAGCCTGGCGCCGCAGTTGATTGCGACGCCGCTTCAGCGACGGTGTAGGGCGGTCAAACCGCGGGCTGGCAATAGTGCACAGTTCTTGGAATCGCTATGCAGGGTTAACCCCTTGGTGTGTTCAATGGTCTTCCAAGGACTGCGATGATCCTCAGACATGCAGACGCTCGGCTTCACCCTGTTCAACACAAGCTTGGGCGACTGCGCCGTGGCATGGAGTGCGGCGGGGGTCACTGGGGTGCAATTGCCCGAGGCAGACGCGGACGCAACCCGTGCGCGCATGCATGGCCGTTTTGCGGG
>JANNDB010000246.1:0-5141 GCA_031387285.1 Betaproteobacteria bacterium
GGCCTCGGTCTGGCGCTGACCAAGCGTTTTGTCGAGTTGCATGGCGGCACCCTTCGCCTGGAGAGTGAGCCTGGCGTGGGTTCGACCTTCACCTTTACCCTGCCGAGGCAAATATGAGCACAATTCTGATCGTCGAAGACAACGAAAAAAACATGAAGCTGGCCCGCGACATCCTGCAGGCCAAGGGCTACACCACGCTGGAGGCTGTGAACGGCGAGGACGGCGTGCGGCTGGCGCTGGAACATGTGCCGGACATGGTTCTGATGGACATCCAGCTGCCTGACATCAATGGCATCGAGGCCTTCAATCGCATTCGCGCCAATGCAGGCACGGCGACGGTGCCAGTGGTGGCGTTCACCGCGTCAGTGACTCCGATGGACCGCAGCCGCATCACCGACGCCGGTTTTGATGGCTTCATCAGCAAGCCGATCAACCTCAAGGAATTCATCGAGATCGTGCGCAAGACCATCGAGGACGCCCGCGCATGACCACCGGCCCGCCGGCACGGATACTCGTCGTCGACGACACGCCGGCCAACGTCAAGTTGCTGGTTGACGTGCTCACGGCCAAGGGATTCGCCGTGACCGCCGCGGTGAACGGGGAGGAGGCGCTGGTCAAGGTGGAGACCGACAAGCCCGATCTGATCCTGCTCGACATCATGATGCCCGGCCTCTCGGGTTATGAGGTCTGCAAGCGCCTGCGTGCCAACCCCGAGACCGCCCTGCTGCCGGTGGTGCTGTGCACCTCGCTCGATCCGCAGCAGGAACGCGTGAACGGCATCGAAGCCGGCGCCGACGATTTTCTTACCAAACCGATCAACCGCCCCGAGCTGTTTGCGCGGGTGAAGTCGTTATTGCGCATCAAGACCCTGCAGGACGAGGTCAAGCTCCAGGCCGGGCAGATTGCCGAATGGAACCGCACGCTGGAGCAGCGTGTGCAGGAGCAGGTAGGGCAGATCGACCGGCTCGGGCGGCTCAAGAGTTTCTTTTCGCCGCAGCTGGCCGAGGCCATCGTGGCCGGTGGTGAAGACCTGCTCAAGACGCACCGGCGCGAGATCAGCGTGGTGTTCATCGACCTGCGTGGCTTCACCGCCTTCACCGACCAGGCCGAGCCCGAGGAGGTGATGGAGATGCTGCACACCTTCCATGCCAGCATGGGACGCATCGTAGTCGCGCACGGCGGCACGCTGGAGCGCTTCGCGGGGGACTCGGTGATGGTGTTCTTCAACGACCCGGTGCCGATGGAGCGCCCGGCCGAAGCCGCAGTGCGCATGGCGCTGGCGATGCAGGCGGCCTTTCCGCCGCTGGCCCAGGAGTGGAGCCGGCGCGGTTACGACCTGGGTCTGGGTTGCGGCATCGCGCAGGGGTATGCCACACTGGGCCAGATCGGATTCGAGGGGCGCTGGGACTATGCGGCCATCGGCAGCGTCACCAATCTGGCCGCGCGCCTGTGCTCTGAAGCCGCGGGAGGAGAAATCATCGTGGACCGCAAGGTGATGGCAAAGGTCGGTGAGCTGGTGCAGGCCGAGCCTATGGGGCCGTTGACGCTCAAGGGGTTCGTGCACGCGGTGCCGGCGTTCCGCGTGCAGGGTCTGAAACCATGATGCGCAGACGGCGTCTGGTCATGGCCGGCTCCGGCGTGTTTTGCCTGCCGCGCTGGAGCGTGGCACAGCCAGCCGAGCGCGTTTGGCGCATCGGCTGGATCGGCTCGGTCGATTCGATCCGGGAGCCCTACAGCATCGCGTTCGTGCAGCGCCTGCAGGAGCTCGGGTTTGTCGAAGGACGCAACCTCAAGATTGACTATCGCCATGCCGGTGGCAAGGTTGATCGCCTGCCCGAAGTGGCAGCTGATCTCATGCGACAGAAGCCGGATTTGCTTTTTGGCGGGGGAGCAGAGTCCACGCTCATTGCCATGAAGGCGGCCGGCGGCGACGTGCCTATGGTCATCGTTGCGACCGACTACGACCCGGTGGCGACGGGTCATGTCACCAACCTCGCTCGGCCAGGTGGTCGCATCACGGGCGTCACGCCCCTGCAATCGGTATTGCCGGCAAAGCGGCTGGAGCTGTTCAGGGAGATGTTGCCGGCTGCGCGCAAGGTGGCCGTGTTTTCAACCATGGGTAGCCAGGGCCAGCTGCACGTGACGCAGAATGCTGCGCTTCAGCTTGGCCTGACCCTGCATGTGATCGAGTTCAAGCGCGAGCCCTTCGATTACGAAGCCGCCTTTGCCGAAGTATTGCGAGCCAATGCCAATGGCTTGGTGGTCCTGGGTTCGGCCTTGTTTGTCCCGGCGCGCCGCAAGATCGTTGACCTTGCGGCCAAGTCCAGGCTGCCCAGCATGTTTCACCAGTCGCAATGGGTTGACCTGGGCGGCCTGGTTTCCTATGGCTTCAGCTTTACCGACATGTACCGGCGCTCAGCGGACCAGGTTGCCGCCATTCTGCGTGGCACCAAGGCCGGCGACATCCCGATGGAGCAGGGTTCCAGGTTCGAGCTGGTGATCAATCTGCAGACTGCGCGCAAACTTGGCCTGGTGCTTCCTCCAACAATGCTGTTGCGCGCCGACCGGGTCATTGAATAGGCGGGTTCGCCGCTTCGCGTTCGCCAATCGTGATCCGGTGCAACAGCCGCGCGTGCCCCTGGTAGCCGCCCGTGGCGGCGTGCACCAGGCAGCGGTTGTCCCACAGGATCAGCATGTCCTGCGACCAGCGGTGGCGGTAGACAAACTCCGGCTTCACCTGGTGCGCGAACAGCTCCATCAATAGCGCTTCGGCCTCCTGCGCGGGCATGCCATCGATGCCGATGGTGTAACCGGGGCTGACGAACAGGGCTGTGCGTCCGGTTTCCGGATGCACCCGGGCGATCGGGTGCAACTGGGTGGCCATGGCGCTGTCGGACCAGGTGATGGCCATCGAGCGGCCCTTGTCGCGCGCGCCGTACATGCCGCCGGGCGCATACCCGCGGCGCGCCGAATGCACGCCGTGGCGACCCTGCAGCAGCCCTCGCGTGGCCTGTGGCAACGCATCCCACGCGTCGTACTGGTTGGCGAACAGGGTGTCGCCACCCATGGGCGGAATCACGTTGCCGTACAGCGCGGTGCCAGCAGGCGGGCTGGGCAGAAAGCTCCAGTCGGAATGCCAGGATTCGGCGAAAAGCGCCGTGGTTTCGTCGGCGTCACGCCGTACCTGGGCGATGTGCGGGTGCCCCGCCACGGGCCTGAAGTATGGATCGCTGCCAAACGGCCCGATACCAAGGGCAAAGCGTTCCAGATCGTCCAGCGTCATGGGCTGATCCTGAAATACCAGCACCTGGTGCTGAAGCCAGGCGGCGCGAATCTGCGCAACGGTTTCGGGCGGCAGCGCCGCCGCCAGGTCCACGCCCCGTACCGTGGCCCCGCAGGGTGCTTGCTGGCGTTCTATCTGCATGCGTCGGACTGTAGCCCACGGCGTACTGCGGCACAATCGGCGCTCCCCCTGCCGGGGCCCCCGCCTGTGCACCGCCTCACCTCCCCCGCCACCCGACTCGAAGCTGCCGCCCTGTGGCGGCTCGCCTGGCCGATCCTGATCGGGCAACTGGCCACCATCGGCATGAGCGTGGCCGACGTGGCCATGGCCGGCCATGCCTCGGCGCAGGACCTGGCTTCCGTCTCGCTGGGTGTGTCGATCTGGCACATCGTCATCGTCACGCTGATGGGCGTGCTGATCGCCACCAACACCATCGTGGCACAGCATGTGGGCGCCGGGGCGTTCGAGCGCATCGGGCCGGTGGTGCGCCAGGCGCTCTGGAACGGGGTGCTGCTGGGGCTGCTGGCCATGCTGGTGGCGAATGGCGCGGCTCTGGTGTTTGCGCAGTTGCAGATCGAAGTGGCGGTGCAGCGCGGCGCGCGGGAATTTGTGTGGGTGATCAGTTTTGCGCTGCCTGCCTTTTGCGCCTACCGTGTGCTCTATGGTTACAGCGCCAGCCTGAACCAGACCAAGCCGCTGATGGTGATCGCCTTGCTCGCCTTGCTGCTGAACATCGCCGTGAACTGGCTGCTGGTGTTTGGCAATCTCGGTTTCCCGCGCCTGGGCGGTGTGGGGTGCGCCTGGTCCACACTGTTGTGTGTGTGGTTTGACCTGGTGGCCATGGTCTGGTGGATCCGGCGTTCCCCGGCGTACCGGCAGAGCTTGCCGTTCACCGGATTCGAGGGTCCGCGCTGGGCCGAAATACGGGCGCAGTTGCGCATTGGGTTGCCCATTGGCATCACCTTTTTCGCCGAGACCAGTGCCTTCAGCCTGATTGCGTTGCTGGTGGCAGGTTTCGGTACGACGCAGGTGGCGGCGCACCACATCGCGCTGAATTTTGCGTCGCTGGTATTCATGGTTCCCATGAGTCTGGGCGTCGCGCTGCTGACCCGGGTCGGCCAGTCGCTCGGCGCCAACGAACCGGTGGTTGCGCGTTTTCGTGCCTGGGTGGGCGTGGGAATGGCATTTCTGGTGGCGCTGGTCTCGGCGCTGCTGATCGCGTTGTTCAGGACGCAGATTGCCAGCGCCTACACCAACGACACAGCGGTGGCCCTGCTGGCGGCCCAACTGCTGGTGTTTGCGGCGCTGTTCCAGTTGCCCGACGCGGTGCAGGTCGCGACCAGCAGCGCCATCCGCGCCTACAAGGTGACACGGCCCCCCATGTTGATCCACCTGACCGCCTTCTGGGGACTGTGCCTGCCGCTGGGTTGTGTGCTGGGGCTGGCGCCCGCCTGGTTGCCGTGGCGGCCGGTCGAAGCGATGGCGGCGCGGGGCTTCTGGATTGCGCTGGTGGCGGGTCTGGCGGTTGCCGCTGCCGCGCTCACCTGGTTCCTGGCGCGCCTGTCGGCCAGACGCATCGCGCAGGCCAGCCCGGCCTGACCCGGCCAGAGGCTACAGTGGGGCCGACCGGTTTTCAGAGCACTGACCCATTTGACTGGAGGAGCAAACCATGGATGAACGTATACGGCTGAGCGTGGACGAAAACGGTGTGGCGCAGGTACGCCTGAACCGCCCCGACAAGATGAACGCGCTCGATCCGGCCATGTTCGACGCGCTGCGCGACGTGGGCGCGCAGTTGCAGGGCATGCACCACGTGCGTGTCGTGGTGCTCTCGGGCGAAGGGCGCGCGTTTTGCGCC
>JANNDB010000029.1:0-1853 GCA_031387285.1 Betaproteobacteria bacterium
AATCCAAAAACCAGTACCTGGTGTTTGATTTGACCAGTAGCAATCGCCTTGGACACTGCGCTGATATCCAGCGACCCAGTAGCACCGTATAACATCGATAAGCCGTACAACAAAAAGCCACTGGCCAATGCACCCAGCACAAAATACTTCATGGCCGCTTCCGTGGCCACCGTGCTGTCCCGGCGCAACGCCACCAGGGCGTAACTGGAAAGCGTGAGCAATTCCAGCCCCATGTAGATCACGAGAAAGTTGTTGCCGCTGATCATGACGAACATGCCCAGCAATCCAAACAGCGACAGCGTGAACAACTCGCCGCCCCGCAGCATTTCGCGCTGCCCGGCATAGGAGCGCCCGTACACCAGGGTGACCAGCACGGCGATGCTGGCGAAACACTTGAGCCAGTTACCCATCTGGTCACTGATGACCATGTTCGAAAAGCCGTACTGGTTCAGCCCGCTCACGGCGTACTGGGCCTGCATCAGCGCAACGATGGCCAGTGTGACCAGCGTCAATACGTAGGTCGCATGGCGGTTGGCGCTCTTGACGCCAAGATCGACCATCGCGATCACACATGCCAACGCCAACAAGACGATCTCCGGGTAGACCGTGATCCAGCTGTAGTGGTCAATCATCGCAAACGTCTCTCACTTCAACTTGGACTGCGCGACATGCTTGAGCAGTTCCGCCACGGAACTGTCCATCACATCAGTGAACGGCCGCGGATACACACCCATCCACAGGACGGCGGCCGCCAGCATGGCGAGCATCAGGAATTCGCGGCTGTTGATGTCCGTCAGGCTCTTGACATCGTCGTTGGCGGGCGCACCCAGATAGACCCGCTTGAACATCCACAGGGTGTAGGCGGCACCGAATATCAGGGCGCTGGCCGCTGCGAACCCGAGCCAGAAGTTCGCCTTGACAGCGGCCAGAATCACCATCCATTCGCCGACGAATCCGGCGGTTCCCGGCAAGCCGCAATTGGCCATGGCGAACAGGAGCGCAAACGCCGTGAACTTGGGCATGGTGTTGACGACGCCGCCATAACTGGCGATCTCGCGCGAGTGCACCCGGTCGTACAGGACACCGATACACAGGAACATGGCGCCCGAGACGAAGCCGTGGGCGATCATCTGCACCAGGCCGCCTGAAACGCCCAGATCACTGAAGACAAAGAACCCCAGCGTCACAAAGCCCATGTGCGCGACCGACGAATACGCCACCAGCTTCTTCATGTCCTGCTGCACCATGGCGACCAGTCCGACATACACGACCGCAATCAGCGAGAGGCCGATCATCAGACCGGCCCAGCTGTGTGAAGCATCTGGCGCTATCGGCAGGGAAAAGCGCAGGAAGCCGTAGGCGCCCAGCTTGAGCATGATGGCCGCCAGCACGGCCGAGCCACCAGTGGGCGCCTCGACGTGCACATCGGGCAGCCAGGTGTGCACCGGCCACATCGGCACCTTGACGGCAAAGGCTGCCAGGAACGCAAAGAACAGCAGCGTCTGGGTGGTTTCTCCCAGCGGGAGCTTGTGCCAGGTCAGAAGGTCGAAGCTGCCACCAGACTTGGTGTAGAGGAAGATCAGGGCGATCAGCATCAACAGCGAACCGAGCAGCGTATAGAGGAAGAACTTGAAGGCCGCGTAGATCTTGTTCGGCCCGCCCCAGATGCCGATGATCAGGTACATCGGGATCAGCGTTGCTTCGAAGAAGACGTAGAAGAGCAGCCCGTCCAGTGCGCAGAAGACGCCCATCATCAGGCCACTCAATATCAGGAAGGCGCCCATGTACTGGTTGACACGGCGGGTAATGACTTCCCAGCCGGCGATGATGACCACCAGGTTCATGAAGGCCGT
>JANNDB010000249.1:0-2841 GCA_031387285.1 Betaproteobacteria bacterium
CGGTTTCGGGGCGCAGGCCGGCAAGGCGCTGGCCCTGCATCCGGACGTGATGAAGCTGTCGTTTACCGGGTCTACCCCTGTCGGCAAGCTGCTGCTTGGTTACGCCGGAGCGTCGAACATGAAACGCGTGGCGCTGGAGACTGGCGGCAAGAGCCCGCAGCTGTACTTTGATGACCTGTATGACCTGGACGCCGCGGTGGAGCGCTCGGTGGGTGGCATCTACGACAACGCAGGACAAGTCTGCAACGCGGGCTCGCGCTTGCTGGTGCAGCGTGGCATCCATGACGAATTCGTGCGCCGGTTCATCGCGCGCACGGCGGTGGCCTACCGCCCCGGCGATCCGCTCGACCCCTCAACCACACTCGGACCGCTGGTGAGTCATGCCCAGCAGCGCAGCGTGCTCGGCCGCATAGTCCGTGCACGCGACGAAGGCGCGCAACTGGCCATGGGCGGAGCGGATCGCGGACCGTTACCCGGTGGCGCGTTCGTCGAGCCCACCCTGTTTGTCGGTGCCAGCGCGGGCATGTCGATCTTCCGCGAGGAGGTATTCGGCCCGGTCACGGCCGTGACGGCATTCGACACCGAGGAAGAGGCCATCGCACTGGCCAACGACTCCGACTACGGGCTGGCTGCAGCCGTCTGGACGCGCGACCTCAAGCGCGCCCACCGCATGGTGGCGGCACTGGAGGCCGGCGTGGTCTGGGTCAACTGTTTTGGCGACGGCGACATGACACAGCCTTTTGGCGGCTACAAGCAGTCGGGCAACTCGCGCGACAAGCACATCTCCAGCCTGCTCTCGTACATGCAGAGCAAGTCGGTCTGGGTCAATCTGGCCTGACTCTGCTGGCCCGGCACAGTGCTTGGAAGCGTTGCGCGGCCGCTTTCACCCACCGATCAAGGAAGCCCATGAAAGAAGTGATTGACTGCGGCCTGCCCGCCCTTGCCCAACCCTTTTCCTGGGCCGTGCGCGGCGCCGGGTTGCTGTTCACCGCGCACGGGCCGGTGCGCCAGGACGGCAGCATCGACACCGGCAGCATTGACGCGCAGGCGCGGCTGACCTTCGCCAACCTGCAACGCGCCGTGCAGGCCGCTGGCGGCAGTCTGGCCGACGTGACGCAGGTGTTGATCTACATGCTGGACATTGGCGACATGAAAGCCATCGATGCGGTGTACCGCGAATTCTTTCAGCCACCCTATCCCAACCGCTCCAGCATGGCGATTTCCGGCTTGGTGGTGCCCGGCATGAAGCTGGAAATCGTGGCCTACGCGGCGATCCCGGCTGCGGCCGTCCAGGAACAAAAGGAGATCGCATGAAGCGCCTGGAAGGAAAGACGGCCGTGGTGACCGGCGGCGCCAGCGGCATCGGCCGCGCCACCAGCATCCTGTTTGCGCAACACGGCGCCCGCGTGGTGGTGGTGGACCGTGCCGCCGAGGTGCAGTCCACGGTGGATGCGATCGCCCATTTTGGCGGCCAGGCCGTGGCGGTGGTGGCCGACGTGTCGCAGGAAACCGAAGTGCAGGCCTTCATGCAGACGGCCGTCAGCAGCTACGGCGGACTCGACATCTGTTTCGCGAACGCAGGCGTCGGTGGCGGACGGCGCGAATTCGATGCCTGGAGTGCGCAGGACTGGATGCACATTCTGTCGATCAACCTGGTGGGGGCATTCCTGGCCATCAAGTACGCGGCGCGCATCATGGTACCGGCCGGGCGCGGCTCCATCGTCTGCACGGCGTCGGTGGCCGGCCTGCGTTCCGGCGCCGGCGGGCCGCCCTACAGCGCCAGCAAGGCCGGTGTGATCAGCCTTGTGCAGACCAGCGCCAATGACTTCGCAGGCACCGGGGTGCGCATCAATGCCATCTGCCCCGGCCTGATCGAAACCGGCATGACCCGCACCGTGTTCGAGGCGGCCCGCGCGCGCGGCTCGGAGCGCAAGATCGGCCAGCTCAACCCGCTGCGCCGCGGCGGTGTGCCGATGGAAATTGCGCAGGCCGCGCTGTTCCTGGCGTCGGACGATGCATCCTATGTGAATGGCCAGGCGCTGGCCGTGGATGGCGGGCTGTCGAGTTCACTGCCGGTGGTGCCGCCGCGGATGTAGCGCCATCGCCAAAAGGCGGCCCGTATTCGGCGAGAAGATCGCGAGGCGGAACCTTTCGCCACGCGCCCCTTGCGTTTTGTATCCCAAAGAATACAATTCATCCGTGCCGGCCATTCACACCACCGACCTGTTCATCAAATGGTTCTCACGCCTGCGCGACAAGCAGGCCAGGCGACGCATCCAGGCGCGCATCGACCGCGCCGAAGACGGTAATTTCGGCGACTGCGAGCCGATCGGCGAGGGCGTCTCTGAAATGCGTGTTCATTGCGGTCCTGGGTATCGTGTGTATTTCACCCGGCGCGGAATGGAGTTAGTGATCCTGCTCGCCGGGGGCGATAAATCGACACAAGGCGGCGACATCAAAGCGGCACTGAAACTGGCGAAGCAACTTCAGGAGATTTCATGGGAACCGTAATGCTGCGCAAATGGGATAGCGCCGAACACCTCAAGACCGACGAGGACATGGCGCTCTACCTCGAAGCCTGTCTCGAAGAAGCCGGAGACGATGCCGCCTTCATCGCCAAGGCGCTTGGGAACATAGCTCGCGCCAAGGGCATGAGCCAGCTCGCTCGAGAAACCGGCCTTGGGCGAGAAAGCCTCTACAAGGCACTCTCCGGCGAGGGAAATCCAAGTTTTGCGACCATCCTCAAAGTGGTCCACGCGCTGGGCATCAGGCTGCATGCTGCCCATACGTGATCCAGATGACCCCGCGGCACCAGCGTCTCACTGCGCCGCAGAACGTGCG
>JANNDB010000268.1:0-1992 GCA_031387285.1 Betaproteobacteria bacterium
GTCGACCGCTTTGACGTGATTCTCGGCAGTGCGTGAAAAACTTGAATCAGCAAACGGATGCGCCATGCGTCAGGCTTTTGACGCGGCCCTGTAAGGTAAATCCCGACACGCCCGGGCTGCGCGCTGAAATGCGCGCAGAACACCGGCCTATTCGGCCGATTGCCGGTTCTCCAGCCGCACTAAGCTCACCCGCATCAGCTCTGGCGCGTTCACCTTGACGCTATCCTGCAAGGCCTCCCGGATGGAAGAAAAAATGGCGCATCGGCGCGCTGCGCCACACGCGGGTCCGCCGCCACCGCCGCGCGCGGGCGACGATGCGCTCGCGCAGGATCTGCAGCGGCTGGTTCGCGGCGTGTTGCATGGCCTGATGGAGCAGGCCATGGCCTTGCATCAGGAGGGGGCTGTTGCCGGGGCGATCCGCCTCTACGAGGCGGTTTTGCAGGAAGACCCGTCGCATGGCGATGCCCACCACAATCTGGCGGTACTGTCCGATGCCGCGGGCCGAACGTCCGATGCGATGGCCCATTTCACTGCGGCACTCGCGGCGCAGCCGCAGAACTGGCAATACTGGATCAGCCATGCCGACACCCTGCTGCGTTCGGACTGCCACTGGCTGGCAGCACAGTCGCTGGAAGATGCGCGCCGCCACGGCATGCCGATCGGCTTGCTGGACGCCTGGACGCCGCAGCTGGTTTCTCCTGGCGGGCGCGTTGCGCCAGCTGACGCTGAAACGGGCCCGAACGCCGCGGATATTTTGGCCCTCACCACGCTGCTCAACGGGCAACGCTACGCCGAACTGGCAATGCAGGCCACAGACCTCACACGGCGCCACCCGGGCAATGCCCTGGGCTGGCGCATGCTGGCCCTGGCCTGCGATGACCAGGCCGACCACGCAGGCGCAGCAGCGGCCTGGCTCCATCTGACCGAGCTGCGCCCGCTGGACGCCGATGCCTGGAACGCCCTGGGCCTGGCGTGCAGCAAGCTGGGTCGCCTGGTCGAGGCCGAGGCGGCATTTCGCACGGCGGCGGCACGCACGCCGGGCCACGCGCTGGCCCATTGCAATCTGGGGTTCGTCCTGCAACGCCGTGGCAGCCTGCTGGCGGCGCGTGCCGCCTTGTTGCGCAGTCTGGAACTGGAGCCGCAGTTTCCGGTCGCCTGTCTCAATATGAGTGTGGTCGAGGATGAACTGGGCAATGCGACCGAGGCCGAGCGCTGGGTGCGGCGGGCACTGGCCTTGCAGCCGGACTTCGTGCCGGCCTGCAACACGCTGGGTTACCTGTTGAAGGACCAGGGCCGTATCGACGAGGGGCTGGAGAGCATCAACCGGGCGCTGGCCCTGGAGCCGTCCAACATCGCCGCGCACAGCAATCGCCTGTTTCTGCTGAACTACCATGCCGACCTGCCAGCCATTGATATTTTCCGGGCCTACCAGGACTATGAAAGCCGTGTTGGGCGGCCCCTGCAGAGGTACTGGCAGCCGCATGCCAACCAGACCATGCCGCAGCGCCGGCTGCGGGTGGGTTATGTGTCCCCGGGGTTTTACAACCATTCAACGCGGCACTTTCTGGAGCCCCTGCTGGAGCAGCATGACCATACACGTGTGGAAGTGTTTGCCTACGCGGAGATGGTTGCGCCCGCGGACGCCTTGACGGAGCGTTACCAGGCCTGCGCCGACCACTGGATCAATACCGGCGGTCTGGACGATGCAGCGCTGGTGCAGCGCATTCGCGACGACCGCATCGACATCCTCGTCGACTTGGCCGGCCACACGCGTGGCAACCGCCTCACCGTGTTCGCGCGCAAGCCGGCGCCGGTCTCGCTGCACTGGCTCGACTTCGGCTACACCACGGGGCTCGGCGCGATTGACTACTACCTGACGGACCACGCCAGCGTGCCCGCCGACAGCGTGCACTTCTTTGCCGAGCAACCATGGCACCTTCCCGGGCCGGCACTGGTGTACCGGCCCAGCGCCGGCATGGGTGAAGCGGGGCC
>JANNDB010000282.1:0-8587 GCA_031387285.1 Betaproteobacteria bacterium
TGCTCGAAGTGGTGATGAAGGCCGGCTCCCAGCCCTGCCCTCCGGTGGTGATCGGGGTCGGTATTGGCGGCAGCTTCGACTACGCAGCCAAGCTGGCCAAACTCGCAACGCTGCGTCCGGTCGGCCAGAACCACGCCGAGCCCATGGTGGCGGCGATGGAGCAGCGCCTGCTGGCGGCCGTCAACAAGACCGGCTTCGGCCCCATGGGCACCGGCGGCGACGCCACCTCGATGGCAGTGCACGTGGATTACGCTTCGGGCCATGGCTTCACACCGGTGGCGGTGTGCTTCAACTGCTGGATCAACCGGCGCACCAGTGCGCGCATCTACAACGACGGACGGGTGGAACGCATTGACTGACACCATCCGCCTGACCATGCCGATCAGCGCGGAGCAGGCGCGCGCGCTGAAGGTCGGCGACACCGTGCTGATCGACGGCGACATCGTCGTGAGTGCCGGCCTGCCCACCTACCAGCGCATCGCCGAGTACCTGCGCGAGAGCCGCGAACTGCCCATCGACCTGGCCGAAGGTGTGTTGTTCCACCTCGGTTCGTACAGCCGCGAGACGCCCCAGGGCGACCTTGAGGTGCTCTATATCAATCCGACCACCAGCACGCGTTTCAACCCGCTCATGCCGGACATCATCCGCGGTCTCGGCCTGCATGCGGTGGGAGGCAAGGGCGGGCTGGACGCCGCCTGCGCCCGGGCCATGCAGGAAGCCGGCTGTGTCTACCTGTCCTTTCCTGGAGGCGGCAGCGCGCTGCTGTCGGAGGCCTTGCGCGGCGTGGTTGAGGTGGCGTGGCCGGAGCTCATCACGCACTATCGACTGGTGAAATTGCGCGTCGAAGGACTGGGACCCGCTACGGTCGGCATCGATGCGCATGGCAACAGCGTCTACGACGAACTGAGAGATAGCTCGCGCGAACGCATGCAGCAGATATTGAAGGAGCTCGATCAGGACCGCGCGGACGGTGCGCGCCCAGGTTAGCTGACGGTTGGGAGGCGCCGCGCCATCTAACTTTCTTCGCGCGCTTTGTAGCATTCATCACAATGTGATATATTTGCTACATGACAGCCTGGCTGATCCTTACCGCAACTTTGCCGACGCAGCCAAGCGGGCTGCGCGTGCGGGTGTGGCGCGCCCTGAAAGCCACGGCTGCGGGAACACTGCGCGAAGGCGTCTATGTGCTTCCCGCAAGCGCCCCGTCGGCCCAGGAACTGCGCAGTCTGGCCAGGACCATTTCTGAAGCTGGGGCCGAGGCGCACCTGCTGGAACTGCAGGCGCGTGACGAAGCACAGGAATTGACTTTCCGCTCGCTGTTTGATCGCTCGGAGCAGTACGCCGAGCTTCTGCAACAAGTGACGGACACCCGCAAAGCCATGGCACGCGCAACCGAAGTTGAACTGCGCAAGGCCCTGCGTGCTCTGGAGCAGGGGTTGCAGCTCATAGAGGCCAGCGACTTCTTCCCCGGCGAGCAGAGTGAGCGCGCCAGGGACGTCGTCGCAACCCTGCGCCGCGGGATCGAACTGCATCTTTCCCCCGACGAGCCGTCTCCCGCGCACGCAGACTTGCCGTTGCTGGCGATAGAGGACTACCAGGGCCGGACATGGGCCACGCGCAAACGGCCATGGGTCGACCGCCTCGCCACGGCCTGGCTGGTGCAGCGCTTCATCGACAAGGCGCCCACATTCACCTGGCTCGCGAACGCAAAGAAGTGCCCGAAATCGGCCCTTGGCTACGACTTCGACGGAGCGACATTCACACATGTGGCCGATCTGGTGACCTTCGAGGTGGTGGCGAAAAGCTTTGGTCTGGACCACGATCCCGTCCTGTTGCGCATCGCCCAGCTCGTGCACAGCATCGATGTCGGCGGCATTCCCCAGGACGAAGCCCCCGGCTTCGAGATGCTGGTGCGCGGCCTGCAGGCGCAGCACCCGGACGATGACCAGTTGCTGCAAGCCGCCTGCGGCCTCTTTGACACCCTTTACGCCGCCATGAAAGCTGCCCCATGACAACCCCGACGCTCGAAAAACCACCTGCGGGTCCGACTCTGCGCGAAGCTTTCCTGTTCTGGCTCAAGCTCGGCTTCATCAGCTTCGGCGGGCCGGCCGGGCAGATTGCCATCATGCATCAGGAACTGGTGGAGCGGCGCCGCTGGATCTCCGAGAACCGCTTCCTGCACGCGCTGAACTACTGCATGCTGCTGCCCGGCCCGGAGGCGCAGCAGCTTGCCACCTACATCGGCTGGCTGATGCACCGGACCCGGGGCGGAATCATCGCGGGTGGGCTGTTCGTGCTGCCTTCGCTGTTCATCCTGATTGCGTTGTCATGGGTCTACATGGCGTTTGGTCAGGTTCCGGCCATCGCGGGCCTGTTCTACGGAATCAAGCCTGCGGTGACCGCGCTGGTGGTGCACGCGGCGTACCGGGTCGGCTCGCGCGCCCTGCAGAACGGCTGGTTGTGGGCTATCGCGGCGGCGGCCTTCGTATCGATCTTCGCCCTCAAGCTCCCGTTCCCGCTCATTGTGCTGGCGGCTGGCGCCATCGGCTACGTCGGCGGGAAGTACGCGCCAGACAAATTCAAGACCGGCGGCGGTCATGGCAGCGCGACCAAACAGTTCGGTCCCGCCGTGATAGACGACCATACGCCCACACCCGCACATGCACTCTTCACCTGGCGGCGCTTCTGGCAAGTGCTGGTGGTCTTCGTTGGCCTGTGGGCCACGGCAATGGCGGTGCTTACGGCAGCTTACGGGTGGAACGCGGTACTCACGCAGATGGCATGGTTCTTCACCAAGGCCGCGCTGCTGACCTTTGGTGGCGCCTATGCCGTACTGCCCTACGTCTACCAGGGCGCAGTGGACAACTTCCAGTGGCTCACCGGCCCGCAGATGATCGACGGGCTGGCGCTGGGTGAGACCACGCCCGGACCACTCATCATGGTCGTCGCCTTCGTGGCTTTCGTGGGCGGCTGGACCAAGGCCATGTTCGGGCCGGAGGCGCTGTTCCTCGCCGGCGCGGTGGCGGCGACGGTGGTCACCTATTTCACCTTCCTGCCCTCGTTCCTGTTCATCCTGCTGGGCGGGCCGTTCATCGAATCCACGCACGGCAAGCTCCAGTTCACGGCGCCCCTGGTGGGCATCACCGCCGCCGTGGTAGGGGTCATCGTCAACCTGGCGGTGTTCTTTGCCTACCACGTACTCTGGCCGCAAGGCCTCTCGGGTCACTTCGAATGGCCTTCCGCCGTCATCGGACTGGCAGCAGCCATAGCGCTCTTCCGCTTCAAAGCAGGTGTCATTCCCGTGGTGCTGGTCTCCGGCATCGTGGGATTGGCGCTCCGACTCACCCACATTGTTTAAGGAACACCATGAACGCACTCATTCACGATCTCCCATTCGATCCCGCAGGCTTGAAAGGCCTTTCCGAGAAGCTGCTGCGCAGCCACCATCAGAACAACTACAGCGGCGCCGTCAAGCGCCTGAATGGCATCCGCGGCCGGCTGCGCGAAATGCCGTTTGCAACCGCTCCCGGCTTCGACCTGAACGGACTCAAGCGCGAAGAACTTATCGCCACCAATTCGATGCTGCTGCACGAGTTGTATTTCGATTCCATCGGTGTCACCAGCGATGCGATGGTGCCCGCGATGGCACTGGCGCTGGCTGCGAACTTCGGCAGCGTGGAGCGCTGGCGCGAGGAGTTCGTGGCCATGGGCAAGGCCTTGGGCGGCGGCTCCGGCTGGGTGCTGCTGATGTTCCAGCCGCGCGAGGGGACGTTGGTGAACCAGTGGGCCGCGGACCATACCCATGCCGTCGCCGGGGGTGTCCCGATCCTTGCGCTCGACATGTACGAACATGCCTACCACCTCGACTTCGGCGCTGCTGCCGGCCAGTACGTCGATGCTTTCATGGAGAACATCCACTGGGCGCGTGTGTACGAGCGCTACCAGGTGGCGGTGCATGCGTCCAGCGACCCGCTGGCGGCCACGGCCGACGATCTGGCGGGCGCCTGCCTGCTGGATGTGCGCCGCGCAGGGGTTTTCGAACAAGCCGACGCCATCATTCCGGGGGCAGCCTGGCGCGATCCGGGCCAGGTGGCTGACTGGAGTGCGCAGCTGCCCAAGGACCAGCCGGTGGTGGTCTATTGCGTGTACGGGCATGAAGTCGGGCGCGCCACGGCAATGCGCCTGCACGCGGCAGGCATCAAGGCGAAGTTCCTGGACGGCGGCATCGACGGCTGGAAGTCCGCAGGCCGCCCACTTGTGGCGAAGCCAGTCTGAGCGCGTTCCCCGCCAAGCCAAGGAGCTCACGTGTCCGAACCTGCTGTTGCCCTGCTCTACCCAGGCGACCGCGCCATGCGCGATCGCTCCGACCCGGACGAAAGCCGGTTTGCCGCGCTTTTCGAGGCCTTCGCACGCGCTGGCGTCAAGGCTGTCCCAGCCGTCTACAACGACGATTTTGCCGATGAGGTGGAGAAGCAGCTCGGCGCGTGCCGCCTCGTGCTGGTCTGGTGTAACCCCATCGAAGCCGGCCGGCCGCGGCACCAACTCGACGCCATGCTGCATCGGCTCGCAGACTCCGGTGTTGTTGTCAGCGCGCACCCGCAGACCATCCTGAAGCTGGGGACCAAGGACGTGTTGTTGCAAACGCGCGATCTACCGTTTGGCAGCGACGTTCGGCGGATCGACAGCCTTCAGCAGCTCAAGCAGGAACTGCCTGAACGACTTCAGGCTGGCGCCCGGGTGCTCAAACAGCATCGCGGCCACAGCGGGATCGGTATCTGGCGGGTGGAACAGATTGGGCCCGAGTCCGGGCCGGCGCGCCTGCGCGTGCGCCATGCGCAGCGCGGCAGCGAAGAGGAGCTGCTGGACCTGGCCGCGCTCATGGCGAGACTGGCCCCCTATTTCGAGCTGGTCAACGGCGGACACATGATCGACCAGGCCTGGCAACCGCGCCTGGTGGAGGGGATGGTCCGTGCCTATCTGGTGGAAGGCCGCGTCGCAGGCTTCGGTCACCAGCAGGTCAACGCGCTCCACCCCGGTGCACCGGGCGAAAGCGCCCCGCAGCCCGGCCCCCGGCTCTACCACGCGGCGGATCTGCCACGCTTTCAGTACTTGAAGGAACGGCTTGAGACGGATTGGGTCAGGCTGCTATGTGAAAGCGTGGGCCTCGCGCGCGAGCAGCTCCCGTTGCTCTGGGACTGCGATTTCATGCTCGGGGAGCCTGTCGTTCCCGGTGCCGAGCGTTATGTGCTGTGCGAGATCAATGTCAGCAGCGTGTCGCCGTTTCCGCCCTCTGCCATCGGGCCGCTGGTGGCAGCGGTACAGCGGCGTATGGAGTCAAGGTGATCTGAAAAGCGGCGCCTGGTCAGGCATACAGCCGCGCAGGATTGTCGACAAGAATGCGCCGTACCGCGGCAGGGTCTGCGCTCCAGCGCTGGAAGTCATCCATCAGCGCGCGCGTGACCGGGGCCGGCTGCAGATTCAGATGTGGCCAGTCGCTGCCCCATACCAGTTGGTTCGGGTTGGCCGCCACCAGCGCTTGCTGAAAAACCATGCCAACCTCCGGGTCCGGCGCATCGCGCAGGTTGCGGTAAGCACACAACTTCACCCAGACCCGGTGCTTGTGTACCAGTTCGAGCAACACGCGAAAGCCCGGCGCGTCAGGGCCGGCGGCATGGTTGAAACCCGCCATGTGGTCGAGCACTACGCTCACCGGCAACCCCGCCAACAGAGCAGCGACGTCCGGCAAGGCCTTGTCATCGGTCCATAACTCGGCGTGCAGGCCGGCATCGGCCATGGCAGGCGCCAGGCGCTGCAGATCGGCGATCAGGGCACTGCCCGCAAAGTTGCCGGCTGGCACGCTGCGGTGGCTGAAGCGCAGGCCGCGTATTCCGGCGGCGCGCCAGGAGCGCAGCATGGCGGGCGTCGCATCCGCGCTGACCAGCACACCACGCCAGAGCGGCTGCATGGCGAGTGTGTCCAGCAGCAGCGTGTAGTCGGTGCCATAAGCGCTGGGATGCACCAGCACGCCACGGCCCAGGCCGAGCTGCTCCAGCAGCGCCACATAAGCAGGCTGAGTGGCTTCGGGCGGCGTATAGCTGCGCTGCCCGGCCAGCGGGTAACGGTCATAGGGACCGAAAAGATGGGCATGGCAGTCCCATCCATCACCGCCCGGCGCAGCCATGCCGTCAGGCCCCGCCATGCTGGGGCAGCAAAAAAGCCGGCGCCACGCCCTCTGGCAGCGGGATCTCATGCGCGTTCAGCGTCATCGCGACCAGGGTGTAGTAACCCACCAGCGCAGTGAGCTCGACCAAGGTGCGGGCGTCGAACAAGGCCAACGCGGTGGAATAGGTGGCGTCGCTGACCGACTTGCTGCGGTTGAGGTCCAGCGCGAAGTGGTAGACGGCCGATTGCCGCGCGTCCATGCCGACGGGCATGGTTTTCGCCAGCAACGCGTCGATGATGGGCTGCGGCACGCCGGCGCGTTCGGCCTCGGGCCGGTGCGCGTCCCATTCAAAGGGCGAATTGCAGTGGCGCGCCGTCACCAGGATAGCCAGTTCCGACAACTCCGGCGGCAGCTGGGTGCTATAGCGCAGTTGTGCACCGAGCGCCTGCCAGCAGTCGGCCAGGGCCGGGTTGTACAGCGCCGCGCGCAACGGTCCGCGCAGGCGACCGCGCGGCCCGGAAACGACCTTGTCGTAGACGGCGCGTTGCTGCGGGTCAAGCTCTTCAGGCGTGGGTAGATGGATACGGGGCATGGCGTTGCGGGCTTGCGAGATCCCTGGCATTGATTTCTGGAGGCGTTCAGCTTAGCGTGACCGGGCCGCACCGGCCAGCCAACTTGGAGAATGGCTGTATTGCGTGCGCAGTGCTGGCGGGCACCATTCAGGCGTCGTTCCAGTCGCTCTCACCCGTCAGACTGCCCACGATATCGACGATCAGGGCCTCGATCTCCGTGACCGCCCGTCCCGGCGCCTTGGTCTTCGCCGTGGCCATCGATATCCGGCGCTGCAGGTGCGGGTTCACGATGCGGGCCGCCTGCAAAAGGCCATCGGCGATCTCATGGCGTACCGCGTGCAGCGGCAACACCGTGTAGAGGCCCTCGGCGGCGACGATGGACTTCATGATCGGGAGCGAATCAGCCTCTATCACTGGCACCACGCTGATGCGCTCGGCCCGGGCCACGGCGTCGAGCGCGTTGCGCAGGCCGTTGGGCGAGCCAGGCAGGATGAAAGGCAGGCCGTCGAGCGCGTGGAAATCGACTTCGGCCGTGCGCGTCAGACGGTCGCCGGCGGCGCCGATCAGGTAACTCTCGACCAGCGAGAGTTCGCGTTCGGTCTCCTGCGTGGATGGCGCGTAGCGGTACAGGATGGCGATGTCCAGCCGCGCGTCGACCAGCCACTCGTCGATCTGGCCGCTGGAGCCCTCCAGGATGCGCAGATGTACCTTGGGCAAGGCAGCGCGCACGCGCGTGAACAGCGCCGGAATGATGGACGGCGCCAGCGAGGGCAGCAGACCAATCGTGACCTGGCCCATGGGCGCCTGCGCGCCGCGGTGCACCTGCTGCTCCAGCACCTCGGCGTCTTGCAGCAGCGCCTTCACGTGCGGCAACAGGCGCGCGCCGACCTCGTTCAGTTCGACGCCACGGCCGGTGCGTTTGAAGAGCCGGCTGTTGCAGTCGCGCTCCAGCGCATTGACGCTGCGGCTGAGCATCGACTGGTTGGTATCGAGGCGGATCGCGGCACGGGTCAGGCTGCCCAGCTCGGCAACCACCAGGAACGCGCGCCAGCGCTGCAGGTCCTGCGTGACACCCAGCCGGATGTCGCTTGCTTGGCCGATTTGCATGTGTCTCCAACCGTGTTCTGTCGCATGCGGGGCATGCTGTGCCTGCGGGCTTTCCGGGCGAAGCGATTGTAGTTGCGGGTACCTTGCTGGCGCCGTATTGCGGCTTGGCGCAAAGCTGCGTTGACGCGCCTTTGCTGGGTGAAGGGCCAGCGCCGGACAACAATGGCGCATCACGAACAGACCAGCACCCGACATGACCCCGCAACCTGAGAACTGGCGCTTTTCGCAGCGCGGACTGGCGCTCACGGATTCGGCGATCCGCGCGCTGTCCAAGCGGCTGGTTGGCCGCACCGACATCATTTCCTTTGCCGGCGGCATGCCCTCCCCTGCCACCTTTCCCCAGGCCGCCTTCGGCAAGGCCTTCGAAGCCGTGATGCGGCAGGACGGCGCTGGCGCCTTGCAGTACGGCCCCACCAACGGGTATGCGCCGCTGCGTGAGTGGATCGCGGCATCGCTGTCTGGCCCCGGAATACGCGTCGCACCCGATCAGGTGCTGATCACCACGGGTTCGCAGCAGGGCCTGGACCTGGTCGGCAAGGTGCTGCTGGATACCAAGGACCTGGTGGGCGTGGAGACTCCCACCTATCTGGGCGCCCTGCAGGCACTGGGCCAGTACTTCCCGCGCTTCGTGGCGCTGCCGAGCGACGAAGGTGGCCTGCTGCCGGATCAGATGGCTGGCGTACTGCAAGCTGCCGCCACGGGTGGCGCGCCCGCCAAGATGGTCTACGCCATCCCCAGCTTCCAG
>JANNDB010000328.1:0-4884 GCA_031387285.1 Betaproteobacteria bacterium
GAATCGCGCTTGCGCTTGCCGCCGCCGCGCCATGGGTGTACCCTGCCAACCCCAGCGGCGTCCTCGCCACATTCCCCACCTGCCTATTGGAGAACAACACCATGTCCCTGCGCATCAATGACACCGCGCCCAATTTCAGCGCCAAGACCACCCAGGGGGTGATCGACTTCCACCAGTGGATTGGCGACAGTTGGGCCATCCTGTTTTCCCACCCGAAGGACTTCACACCGGTATGCACCACCGAGCTGGGCTACATGGCCGGCATCGAGCACGAGTTCACCAAGCGCAACACCAAGCTCATCGGCCTGTCGGTCGATCCGGTGGATAACCACCACAAATGGGCCAAGGACATCGAGGAAACCCAGGGCCACCTGCCCAAGTACCCGATGATCGGCGACACCGACCTGGCGGTTGCCAAGCTCTACAACATGCTGCCAGCCGAAGAGGCCGGCACCTCGGACGGCCGCACCGCGGCCACCAATGCCACCGTGCGCTCGGTGTTCGTGATCGGCCCGGACAAGAAGATCAAGCTGATGATGACCTACCCCATGACCACCGGACGCAATTTCGACGAGATCCTGCGCGTGGTCGATTCCATGCAGCTGACCGCCAAACACAAGGTGGCCACGCCCGTGAACTGGAAGCGTGGCGACGACGTGATCATCGCCGGCTCGGTGTCGGATGAGGATGCGAAGAAGCTTTTCCCGGCGGGGTGGAAGGCACCCAAGCCGTACCTGCGCGTGGTGAAACAGCCGGGCTGAAGCACGAAAACGGCCGTACCTCAATTTTCCTGCGCCTCAGAAGCCGATGTTTCGCGTCCGCGGCGCCGACGGCAACAGCGCGACTCGGCCGCGTCTGGTAAGCAGCACAGACCGGCCGGCTTTTTCTCATTACCACGGTAAAGTGCTACCATGGAACGATGCAGAAATTTCAAACAAAACTCACGTCGCAAGGGCAGGTTTCCGTGCCGGCACCGGTGCGCAGTTTCCTGCACCTGATTCCCGGATCGGTTCTGGTGTGGACGCAGGAAGGCGACCGGATCGTGGTGGAACGGGCCAGGCGACACTCCACGCAAGAGGTGCATCAGGCTCTTTTTTCAGAAGGCCCGCCGGCGGCGCCCGGCGCGGCCAAGACCCTGGTCGAGCTCAAGCAAGGCATTCGCGAGCTAGTTCGACGTCGGCATGCTGGCGGTTGACACCAATGTCCTGGTGCGTCTGCTGGCGCGCGACGACGCCAGGCAGGCGCTTGCGGCGGACCAGGCCATAAGCAAGGGAGCCTGGGTCTCGCATCTAGTGCTGGCCGAGGCGATCTGGGTTCTCGATGCGGTATACGCCCGTACTCCGAAGCAAGTGATCGCGGCACTGGACCTGCTGCTGATTCACGAGAGCCTGGTGCTGCAGGATGCCGATGTCGTGAGCGCCGCGTTGATCCAGTTCCGCGCCAAGCCAGCACTCGGCTTTTCGGATTGCCTGGTGCTTGAGATTGCGCGCAAAGCCGGTCATATGCCACTCGCCACATTTGACAAGACCCTTGCAAAGTTGGCCGGGACGCAGCGGCTATAGACCTCGAAAAACGCCAAGTATGGAGGCTGTCCTGATGCAAGACCTGACCCTGGACCTGCTGGACCTGGGGCTGAATGCGTTCCAGCAAGGTGTCGAACGCCCACTCGATGGATCGCGGCCGTGCACTGCAGGTGGTGATGCATCGTCTGCACACCGAGTGAATTACAATGGTGCAGATTTAGTAATTCATTCCATGGGAGCCTGGTATGCAAAGCACCATCACCGCCAGAGGACAAACCGTTGTGCCCGCCGGGATACGAAACCAGCTCCATCTGGGTCCGGCTGATCGGCTGGAGTGGATTCTGGACAATGGCAGCATCCGAGTGGTTCCGGTGCGCTCCAACCCGATCGACGCTTTCAGGGGACAAGGTAAAGGCAGTGCAACTGCGCGTCTGCTGGCCGCGCGCAAACAGGATTCGGCGCGGGAATGAAGCGTTTCCTGCTGGATACATCGGCCTTGTTGACCTTACGGGACGATGAGGCGGGTGCCGACCGCGTTGCCGAAGTGCTGGGCCTTGCCAGCAGCAACAAGGCCAAGTGTTTTGGTTGCTTCATCACCCTGATGGAGGTTTACCACCGCGTATGGCGGGACGAGGACAGGGCAGCTGGACAACTGGCCTACCAGCAATGCCTGGCTCTGCCACTGGAGTGGATGTCCAACAGTGAAACATTGCTGGCCAGGGCCGCCGAATACAAGGCTGTGTATCCGCTATCGATTGCAGACGCCTGGATTGCCGCATGCGCTGTGGAGCAAGGCGCGGTATTGCTGCACAAGGACCCGGAATTCAAACCCTTGCCCGTGCTGCAGGAACTTCTCCCGCTCAAAGCAAGAAGAACCATCAAATAGCGGATGGGCGGCATGCCGGCGACAGAGCGCGGTGACTGCACGGGGTCTTGTTTTGCCACTATCACTCTGCCGAAGCTACGAAGGCGATTTCATCCCCAGCAAGCCGAACCGCGCGGCTGAATCGGTTGCCAACCTCGGCCATGGTCGATCTCGCGCATTGCCGCTATACATCTTAGTAACTCTCAAGGTATGAGGATGTCGTGGTGCAAGACCTGACCTGGACCCCTTACTTGACCTGGACCCCGCCAATCTGGTCACTTCCTCAGAAATATTCCAGCGCAGGGGCAGTGCAACGCGTGAAAATTATCTGCGCGGCAAGCGCTAACGCACGCCGCAAGCGTCGGCTTGCTGTCAAACCATGCGGACGACCGCCAGCGACCCAAGCCATTGCTGACCATGGGGATGCATTCTGGGTCGTATCGTATTGGCTGCCGCAGAATTGCTTTCGACTCAGGCCGTTCCAAGCCCGCGTTCAGCCCGGCCACTTGCCCCGCACTTACCTGCTTGGCCTTTACAAGGTTCTCGACATCGATTCCCCGTATGCGCTTCACGACGTTTTCGGTAGTGAATTCCGGTGGCAAAGCGTCGAAGGAAATGCGTTGCCAGGCACTTCCATCGTGGCGGAAAACAACATACGGCGGATTGGGCCTACCCCACTTGTCGTCGGAAAGGCATAGGTTTGGTTCAGCCACCACGTAGGGCGTACCGTTCTTGATATGCAGGGCGGACAGATTGAAGTCAGAGCGGCCAATTTCCTCAGCGTACTCGCTGGTCCACGTAATGGTCTTGCTGTTGCCAGGCAAGCTGAAGCGAATGGTGTGTTCGCCAATTGGCGCAGGCTGCCCCGGTTCGTTGCGCCCTCTGTATGTCTGGCTTCGCTCCACGATGACTTTCTGTCCGTCGTGCAGTTGCACTGCCTCTTTCCAACTGTCGGCGCCGAACGTGGGCAATACCGCGCAGACGCTCAGGGCAATTGCCCAAGCCAAAGTCGAAACTGCGTGAAACATCGTCCCGCACGAAAGTGCGCTTCCAATTCATGTTGCTGTCCTCTCGGTTGGTTTGCTGATCGCTGAAGGCGCCAACCGCTATCGCGAAAAACTGAGCCTGGTGGGCAGACGCGTCCAAGTTCACGCCCTGTCTAATGCTTACTCTGACTAACCTGCGTGGTGTCGCCGACTGCACTTGCCGTGTCCCCCAGTATCCCGCCACATCCCAGGAACCCGTCACTTCCCCTGCAACGTGGCGCTCTCAAGCGCCTTCTTCGCAAACTCCGCCCTTACCGCCTTCAGCTTGGCGCGCGGGTCTTCCCTGGCGGTTTTCGCGTCCAGCGCCATCTCGCCGATGAAGCGGCTCGGTTGCGCCGCAATCATCTCGCGGCCCTTTTTGCGCTTCTTCGTCCAGCTCACGGCCAGGCTGCGCTGGGCGCGCGTGATGCCCACATACATCAGCCGGCGCTCTTCCTGCAGCCGCTCGATCAGGCCTTCGCTCATCGGTCTGTCGGCCCGGCCGCTGGGGTTGGCGTCGTCGCCCAGCTTGAACGGCAACATGCCCTCGGTCACGCCGACCAGCATCACATGCGGCCACTCCAGCCCCTTGGCGGCGTGCAGCGTGGAAAGGGTCACCACGTTCTGGTCGGTCTGGCGTTCGCTGATGGTGGAGAGCAGCGAAATCGTCTGTGCCACCTCGAGCAGGTTCTTCACCTCGCCGGCCATCGCGACACCGGCAGCATCGTCCACCTGGCCGCCACAACGCGCCGCCATCCATTCGCAGAATTCAAGCACGTTGGTCCAGCGCGCGGCCGCGAGTTTTTCGCTGTCTTCGCCGTCGTACAGGTGTTTCTCGTAACCGATTTCCTTGAGCCAGTCTGCCAGGAAGACACCTGCCGCTTCGGCGCCCTGGGTGTGGCGCGCCCGAAACTCCAGATCGTTCACATAACGGCCGAACTCGTGCAGGCTGCCCACCGCGCGCGCCGGCAACACGCTGCCCAGGCTGGGGCTGAACAGCGCTTCGAACAAACTGAGCTTGTACTGGCCGGCAAATACGCCGAGTGCCTGCAGGCTCTGGTGCCCGATGCCGCGTTTGGGCGTGGTCACCGCGCGCAGGAAGGCCGGATCGTCATCGTTGTTGACCCACAGGCGGAACCAGGCGCACAGATCCTTGATTTCGGCACGGTCGAAAAAGCTCTGCCCACCCGAGACCTTGTAGGGAATCTGGGCCTTGCGCAGCGCCTGCTCGAACACCCGCGCCTGGTGGTTGGCGCGGTACAACACGGCGAAGTCGCGCAACTCCTTGTGCTGGGCCTGGGTGCTGGCAGTGTCCGCGGTGCCCGCGCGTATGCCCTGGATACGCGCCACCACGCGGTCCGCCTCATGTTCTTCATGATCGGCGTCGACCACCCGTACCGGCTCGCCAGCACCCAGGCCCAGCACAAGGAGTTGCGCGACTTCGCCGTGTTGTACCGCGCCAACCACCAGG
>JANNDB010000382.1:0-2175 GCA_031387285.1 Betaproteobacteria bacterium
GCCACCTCCTGCACACCGGGGCAGGCAGCGAGCAGGCCTTCGACCTCTTCGCTGGAGATGTTCATGCCGCCGCGGATCACCAGATCCTTGGAGCGCCCGACATAGCGGTAGTACTGCAGGTGGTCGCCGGCAATCTCGAACAGGTCGCCGCTGCAATAAAAGCCCTGGGCGTCGAATGCGCGCCCGGTCATTTCCGCGGAGCGGAAGTAGCCGCTGAAGACGGTGGGCCCGGCAAAGCGCAACTCGCCAGGCTGGCCAGCGACCAGGATGTCTTCGCCGGTATCCAGATCGACCAGGCGCGTGCGGATCTTGGCCGTGGTGGACACCGACCACTTGAAGCCATCCACGCCGGCACGCGGGTAATACTGGGCCCGCAAGCCTGGATCGGGAATGTCGGTATCACCGCCCGACAGGGCTGCGCCTTCATTGGAGCCGAAGTAGTTGATGATCTGCACGCCGTATTTCTCGGCAAAGCCGCGCACCATCCATTCAGACAGCGGCGCCGAGCCGGAGCCAATGCGCGAGAGGCGTTTGAAGTCGATGCCTTCCAGCAGCGCCTCGTTCTGCAGAAGCATGTTGAGCACCGCGGGCGGCGACACGGTGTAGTCGATCTTCTCGTCGCGGATCTGCTGCAGGAACACCGGCAAGGTGAAGGGGTGGTGCTGCACCACCGTGCCGCCCAGTACCAGCCAGCCCGCGAAACACGACGACAACCCGGACATGTTGACCAGCGGAAACGGATTGAGCAGGCGTGCGTGCGGCACGAGGCGCGCCGCTTCAATGATGCTCGGCGTAACGATCAGCCATTCGTTGTGGCTGCGCGGCACACCCTTGGGCGCGGCCTCGGTGCCAGAGGTCCAGCAGATCGTGAATACGTCGTTGGCGGTCACCGCGGCAGCATGCTCGGCTTGCTGCACTTCCTGAAGCTGCGCATGGGTCGGCGCCTTGGCCATTGCGGCGCCGAGGTCCACCACGCCGCCAGCAGGCGCATCGCCCCAGGCCATCAGGGTGCGCAGCGCCGGGTGGTGTGCCTGCAGGCGGGAGAACATGCCGGCTGTGTCATGCGCATGGCCGGTGCGCCCGATCCGGGCGAACGTGATGGCGGCAGCGGCGTCGGTGAGCGACAGAATGTGTTCTATCTCATGCTCGCGGTACTGTACCGGGACGGGCGTGACGACGAACCCCAGACGCGCGCATGCGAGGTAGACCACGAACTGCTCGACGCAATTAGGCAACTGCACCACGACGATGTCGTCGCGCCGCAGCCCTTGTTGAAGCAGGACGATGCTGAGTCGGTTCACCGCATCATGCAACTGGCGCCAGCTGAGCCGTTGTGGGGCGCCGTGTGCGAATTCGCTCCGGTTCGGGGCGTCCACCACGGCCTCCATGTCTGCGCGTTCGCCCACGTTCTTCAGGAACAGGCCCCACAGGGTCTGCGTTCCCCACCAGCCCTTGCGGGTGTACTCGGCGATTTTCTCTTTGGGGACCAGGATCATCTTCGGGCTTTCGTCTTCAGTAGCCGCGTGTCAGGCGTTCGGCACTGACCCAGGTGGCATGAAAACCATTGGGTACGCGCTGCGGCAGGCGGATCTTGCAGACCGGGCCCTTGGTGATGTCGCGGGCGTCGAAGATCGTCACATAGGAGGCGTGCAGCTTGTCGTCCCACATGAAGCCGACCAGGTAACCGTCGTCCTCGTTCTTCCAGTTGTCTATGGGTGCGAACGGCGCTTCGCTGAACCACTTGTCGACGCCGGCGTGGTAGCTGGTGCAGGTGTTCTGCTGCAGGTCGTAACGCACGAAGCCGCAAAAGCGCGGGTCTTCGGCGCGGTTGCTGCGCGCCATCAACACGTTCCACGAATAACGTGTCTTGTAGCCCTGCATCCAGGAGTTGATGACCGGGAACTCCTGGTTCACGATGTCGTCGATGACGCGTTCCTTGGTCTCGCCGGTGCGCAGGTTGAAGCGCCACTCGTAGAACAGGAAGTCGTGCTCCAGGTTCGCCGGCATCTTGGGGAACTTGTCGGCCTCGATGTTGCCGTGCCAGTCGCGCGGCAGGCGGAATGGCGTACCGGTCATCACGATCTCGGTGCCGCCCTGGCCGTCGTCTTCCTCCCAGGAGTTCGACACGTGGTACATGTAGGCCGGCTTGGCTTCGAACCAGCGGATCTGCTCCGG
>JANNDB010000385.1:0-2779 GCA_031387285.1 Betaproteobacteria bacterium
ACGGACCATTTCCAGCGCCACGGCGGGAGTCTGTTCGGCCGGCTTCGCCAAAACCGTGTTGCCGGTGGCCAGCGCTGCGGCAACCTGCCCGGCAAAGATCGCCAGCGGGAAGTTCCAGGGGCTGATGCAGACCCAGGGGCCGCGCGCAATCAGGCGCAGCTCGTTCGACTCGCCCGTTGGGCCGGGCATCACCACCGGCGCCAGGATGCGCTCGGCTTCACCCGCGTAATAGCGCAGGAAGTCGACCGCCTCGCGCACCTCGCTTACTGCGTCGCCCCAGGTCTTGAAGGCTTCTTGCACCAGCAAGGCGCAAAAGCGCGGCAACTGGGTTTCCAGAGCATCGGCCGCGCTGCGCAAGACACCGGCACGGTGCGCCACCGCCGTTTGGCTCCAGCTGGAGAACGCCAGCCTGCTGGCCGCCAGCGCGGCGGGCAATGCGGTCAGATCGCACTGCGCGACGACGGGGAGTCGCACGCTCGCATACGCCTGCAGCAGCGGCGCACGCATGGCGTCGACCGTGAGATCAACACCCATGCTGTTGCGCCGCGCAGGTCCGTACAGGTCGGCGGGCAGGGGCAGCGAGCTCGCGGGTTCCAGCCGCAATGGCGAGATCAGCAGCTCGTCCATGCCCACGGATTCGTCGGCAAGCTGGTGCACAAAGGAAGAGTTGGCGCCGTTCTCCAGCAGCCGGCGCACGAGGTAGGCCAGCAGGTCCTTGTGCGCTCCAACCGGCGCATACACGCGGCAGGCAATCAAGGGGTTCTTCAGGACCTCGCGGTAAACACCCTCGCCCATCCCGTGCAGCCGCTGTAACTCGAATGGGCTTCCTCCGCGCGCCGCCATCTGCAGGATGGCCGCGATGGTGGCCGCGTTGTGCGTGGCAAATTGCGGATAAATCACATCGGACGCCTCCAGCAGTGCGCGCGCGCAGACCAGGTAGGAGATATCGGTGTGGTGCTTGTGGGTGAATACCGGGTAGGCCGGCAAACCCATTTCCTGCGCGCGCTTGATCTCGGCATCCCAGTAGGCGCCCTTGACGAGGCGGCACATCAGGCGGATGCCTTTGCTGCGCGCGAGCGTGGCAATGTGGTCAATGAGTTCCAGCGCGCGCGTCTGGTAGGCCTGCATGGCGAGGCCAAAGCCGCTCCACGCCGGGAACTGCAGCGCGACCCGGGTGGCCAGCGCGTCGAATACCAGCAGCGACAACTCAAGCCGGTCCACTTCTTCGGCATCGATGGTCAGGTTGATGTTGGCGCGCGCGGCCATTTCACACAGCCCCCATACACGCGGCACCAGCTCGGTCAGTACGCGCTGTTGCTGGGCGTCTTCATAACGTGGATGCAGCGCGCTGAGCTTGATCGAGATGCCGTTGTTGCGCTCACACGGGCCGCTCTTGTCGGCGCTGCCGGCGATCGCGGCAATGGCGTTGCGGTAACTTGCCAGGTACTTCAGGGCATCGGCTTCGGTGCGCGCGCCTTCGCCGAGCATGTCGTAGCTGTAGCGCAGGTTGCGCATCCTGCGTTGCGCCGAGGCCGCTTCGTCCATGCCCTCGCCAATAGTCTGCCCGAGCACGAACTGGCGACCCAGCAGTTGCACCGCGCGCAAGGTGGCGGCCACCACTGACCGCGCGCCGAGTTTGCCGAGCAGTCCTGAGGAAGTGTCCGCCTCTGGCAGGAACTTCTTGCTCATGGCAATCGCGGCACTCGAAAGGCGCGCGAGCGCCTTGTCGCCAGCCGCCTCGAAATCGGCGCGGCCCAGCTGGTCCGCAGTCAGGGCGATCGCGGTTTCCGCGTCCGGCACGCGCAACAAGGCCTCTGCCAGGCGCATCAGGGCCAATCCCTCGGCACTGGAGATCGGGTACTCCTTGAGCAGGCTCTCCATTGCCCAGAACGGCGGCGGGTTGTCGCGCACAGCCTGCACCCACGGCGCGGCTGAGCGTGCGGCGCCGGCCCAATCCAGGGTACCGGCCAGCACCGTCAGTCGATCGGCGACGACTTCTGCTTCGGGGCGGTAGGGTTGGGGCAATTGCATTGGATTCTCCACCTGTAAGACGAATGCGCCATGATCACACCTGAACAGGTGAATGTTTCACCAAAATATTAGCGTTTTCTCGAATATCTCTCCGCAAGTCTTTGCACCACGAAAGCAATAGCCCGCCCACCGCGCAGCGCCCAGATCTGCCTGTACAGTCCCCAGACGCGCCACTACCTTTCGCCCTCCCCGCATGACTCCCAAACCCGCCCGTAGCCTGACGTTCAAATGCACCGCCTGCAGCAAACCCGTCACCGTGTACCTGCAAAAGGTATCGGCCTGCTCGCACATCCAGCCCTACATCGGCGTGTGCGCCTGCGGCACGCCGTACCGGCACGCCACCGGGCAGGCCGACGCGGTGAACTCGTTCAAGTTTTCCCTGGACGGCGGCTGGCGCCACCACCATTGAAGCGGCAACCCCCGCTTCATCAACAAAGGCAAGGGAGGCTCTCGTGGAAAGCTGGTTGTCTGCCGCACTGGACTACATTCCGCGCTGGGTTGCCTACCAGATGCAACTCAGCGGGCAGCCAGGGTGCGCCTTGGCCGTCGCACAAAAGGGGCGTGTGGTACTCGAATGCGCCTTTGGCAGCGCCGATCTGGGCCGCGGCGTGGCCCTCACCAGCCGGCACCGCTTTCGGGTGGCCTCGCACTCCAAGACATTTACCGCTGCCGGCGTGCTCAAGCTGCGCGAGCAGGGACTGCTGCAACTCGACCAGCCGGTCGGCCGGTTCGTCCATGGCCTGCATCC
>JANNDB010000424.1:0-1802 GCA_031387285.1 Betaproteobacteria bacterium
TTCTCTCGGTTCATCGCACCCGACACGGTGTCGCCACGCAGCCTGGTTGCCAGGCCTGCCACGGGTCCAGCCGGGCGCATGTACAAGGCGGTGGTGACGGCTCCGCAAGGCCGCCGGCCGATTTCGTGTTTCAGGGTGCGAATCGCTCCACGGTCGAGGTGCAGAGCCGAACCTGCCTGAATTGCCACAAGGGCTCCAAGCGCGCCCATTGGCCGGGCAGCGCCCACGCTGCCAATGACGTGACCTGCGCTTCCTGCCATGAAATCCACCAGCCGCAGGACAGGGTGTTGGCGCGCAGTACCCAGAAGGAAGTGTGCTTTGCGTGCCACCAGTCGCAGCGCGCGCAGTCGCATTACCTTTCGGCCCATCCGATCGCGGAGGGCAAGGTGGCCTGCTCCGATTGCCACAACGCGCATGGATCTGCCGGGCCGAAACTGCTGGTCAAGAACACCGTCAACGAGACCTGTTATGGCTGCCACGCCGAGAAGCGCGGGCCGTTTCTTTGGGAGCATCCGCCCGCTTCGGACGACTGCAGCAATTGCCATGCGCCGCACGGATCAAACATCGCGCCGCTGCTCAAGGTGCGGCCTCCCTGGCTGTGTCAAAGCTGCCATTCCGGCACCATCCACAGCAGCCCGCCATTCAGCGGCCGCAGTCTGCCGCCACGCGCTGGCGGTACTGCGGCGTCGCAGCAGATGCTGCTGCGGGCCTGCACCAACTGCCACTCGGCCATACATGGCAGCAACCACCCTTCGGGCCCGCGCTTCACGCGCTAGGAAGCCAGCCGATGCGCCCTGCAACCGGTAACTGGAACAGTCCGCGCGGCCCGGGTCGGGGTCGCGTGTGGCCCTGTCTGTATGCCTTGCCGGGTCTGCTGCTGGCAGTGCCCGTCCAATCCGCGGAACCGGAGAGCCCGGCCGCAGCACTTTCTGGAGCGACGCTGGAACTGACGCGCCCGTCCAGCACCATCGAGGTCGGCCTCGGGGGCTTCCTGCACAGCCCCCGGTCCAGTGGCAATCACGACCGCTACTACCAGCCGGAGGGGCTCGTCATCAGCAACTTCGACCTGCGCGGCGCGCAGTACAGCTTTGGAAACGCCGACGACGACAAGACGCGCTGGCGCCTGACAGGCTCCGATCTGGGGCTGCGCTCGCGCAGCCTGCAAGGGGAATACGGCCAGCAGGGGACATTTCGCGTCACCTTCAGTTTCGACGAGCAGGTATACCTGACGTCGGACAGCTATCAGACGCCATTCCTGGGCGGCGGGACGGCCAATCTGACCCTGCCCGCGGGCTTCGTCCGGGGCGCCACGACCGGCGCCATGAGCAAGCTGGACGCCAGCATGCGGCGTTTTGACCTGCAGGCCGTGCGACGGCGCGCAGAGGTCGGTCTGAGCTACTGGATCGACACGGAGTGGGAACTGCGCCTGGGCATGCGCAACGATGCGCGCGACGGCAGCAAGATCCGGGGTGCCGAATTTGGCAGCAATGGCGGCAACCCGCGGACCATGCTGCTTCCCGAACCGATCGATTCTGCGACGCACCTGATCGATGCAAGCATCGCATTCAATGGCGACGGGCAGCACTTCACGCTGGCCTACCACGGGTCGTTCTTTCGCAACCATGTCGATGGGCTGGCTTTTCAGAACCCGTACACGAACACGCCTTGGGTTGGTGGCGCGTCCGGTCTGCCCGGTAACTTCCCGCTGGACCGGGGGCAGCTGGGCGTGGCGCCTGACAACACGTTCCACCAGATTTCCTTCAATGGCGCATACGAGTTCTCTTCCACCACCCGGCTTTCCG
>JANNDB010000484.1:0-7573 GCA_031387285.1 Betaproteobacteria bacterium
GCCAGTTTGAGCATGGCGTTCTGCTAGCTGGCGAGGCGCGACAAATCGGCCACGCGATTCATGGCGTCGTGCAGGCTCTGCAACAGGCCCAGTCGATTGACGCGCAGTTCACTCTCAGGCGCGTTGACCATGACGCCCTCGAAAAAGGCGTCGACCGGCATCGCCAGGGCCGCCAGCGCGCGCAACGACGCGCTGTAGTCGCCGGCGTCGAACTGGGCGTTGGCCCACGGCACTACGTCCTGCATTGCAGCAAACAGCGCAATTTCTGCAGGAGCCTGCAACAAGGCAGGATTGACCTGGGCCACCGATTCCGGGACCTTTTTCAGGATGTTTCCGATCCGCTTGTTGGCCGCGGCTAGCGCCGGCGCCTGTGCCAGTGCGGCAAATGCGCGAACCGCCAGCAGCCGCTGCGGCAGGCTGCTCCAATGGGTGAGCCCGCGGGCAGACAGGGCTGCGTCCACTTCGGCGGCGGAGTAACCCCCATCACGCAGATAGCCACGCAGCCGCTCGAGCAGGAAGTCGTGCAGGGCTGCGCGATTGTCCTGCAGCATGCCGGCGGGGAAGGCGACATAGGCCAGACGCGTCAAATCCTGCAGTGGGATGGTCAGGGCACACTCCACCAGCATACGGGCGACGCCCAGGGCATGGCGGCGCAGGGCAAACGGGTCCTTGTCGCCGGTGGGCAGATTGCCGATGCCGAACATGCCGGCCAGGGTATCGAGCTTGTCCGCCAGGGCAACCGCCAGACCGACGGAATTGCGCGGCAGCGCATCGCCGGCAAAACGCGGTTTGTAGTGGTCTTCAATGGCGCAGGCTACGTCTTCGGGCTCTCCGTCGTGCCGGGCATAGTAGGCGCCCATGGTTCCCTGCAACTCGGGGAACTCGCCCACCATGTCCGTCAGCAGATCGGCCTTGGCAAGCATGGCCGCCCGGAACGCGCTCTCCGCCACGCTGGGGCCACCGAGCAGCAGACCGATTTCACGCGACACCGTGCGCACACGCTCCATCCGGTCACCCTGGGAGCCGAGCCTGTTGTGGTAGACGACCTTGGCCAGGCCCGCCACCCGCGACTCCAGCGTGCGCTTGCGGTCCTGGTCAAAAAAGAACTTGGCATCAGCCAACCGGGGACGCACTACTCGTTCGTTGCCGCCAACCACCGCGCGGGTGTCCGCCGGGCGGATATTGCTGATCACCAGGAACCGGTTGGTGAGCCGGCCAGAGCCATCGAGCAGCGGAAAGTACTTCTGATTGGCCTTCATGGTCAGGATCAGGCATTCCTGTGGCACCCGCAGAAATTGCTCCTCGAAGGCACAAACCAGCACGTTCGGCCGCTCGACCAGTGCGGTGACTTCGTCCAGCAGTGCGGGGTCTGGCGCAACCTGCACGCCACCGCCAAGGCCCGAGCAGGCCGCCGCGATCTGGCGTTCGATCTCGGCGCGCCGTTGCGCAAACCCCGGCAACACGGCACCGTCGCCCTCCAGCGTGCGGGCGTAGCTGTCAGCGTGTGAAATGACCAGGGTGGCAGTGGCAGCTTCAAACCGATGCCCCTGCGTCGTATTGCCTGCCCGCAGACCGAGCGCCTGCACCGGGACAACATCGGCGCCGTGCAAGGCAAGCAGGCTGTGGGCAGGGCGCACAAAACTGACCGTGCTCCAGCCCGGCAACTCGCAATTCGACTCCAGCTGGTAGGCCATCACCTTGGGTATGGGCAACGCCGCTATCGCCGCTGTCAGTGCCTTTTGCAGCCCATCGGCCAGTGTGCTTCCGGCAACGGTACTGTCCAGAAACAGCGTTTCCGATTTGCCATCCATGGCACGCCGCAGGCCGGCAGCCGGCACGGCACCGGCACCCAGCGCGTGCAATTTCTTGCGCAAGGCGGGCGAGGCTTCGCCGGCTGCGTCCAGACCGACCGATACCGGCATGAGCTTGTGCGTCTGGGCGCGATCCGCCGCCTGTCCGGCAACGTCGCGGATATGCACTGCCAGGCGGCGCGGCGTCGCATAGACGGTTTGGCCAGCTGGGTCAGCCACCAGGCCCTGCTCATGCAGGCTCGATGCAATCCCCCGGCCAAAGGCTTCGCCCAGCCGCTCCAAAGCCTTGGGCGGCATCTCTTCTACCAGCAGTTCAACAACCAGGTTATGCATCACGAATCCCCGCTCTTTGAGGTGCGAGATTGCCCTGAGCGGCCCGGCCGTTCACTGGAGTACCCTCCGCGCTACGCGCTGCGGGGCTAATGGCTACGGCATGACAAGCGCTACGCGCAGTTGTCAGCCTGCGCCGCAACTTCGTTGTCGCCTTGGGAACGGCCCGGCGGCTCATCAGGCATCCTCCGTGCTGCGCACTGCGGTGCTATTCGCCTTGGGAGCGGCCCGGCGGCTCATGCCACCCACTCCCGGGGCGCCAGCGGAAAGCCGAGGCGTTCCCGGCTTTCGTAGTAGCTCTGGGCGACGGCGCGCGCCAGGTTGCGGATGCGCCCCATGTACGCGGCCCGCTCGGTCACGCTGATGGCACCGCGCGCATCCAGCAGATTGAAGCTGTGGGCGGCCTTCAGAACCTGCTCGTAAGCGGGCAACGCAAGCTGGTGATCGATCAGGTTGGAGGCCTGCTTTTCGTGGGCGGTGAAGGCGGTGAAGAGAAAATCCACGTCGCTGTACTCGAAGTTGTAGGTCGACTGCTCTTTCTCGTTTTGCAGGTAGACATCGCCATAGGTCATGGTGTCGGTCCACTTGATCTTGTAGATGTTGTCAACGTCTTGAAGGTACATCGCCAGGCGCTCCAGGCCGTATGTGATTTCGCCGGTGACGGGACGGCAGTTGATCCCGCCCACCTGCTGGAAATAGGTGAATTGCGTCACTTCCATGCCGTTGAGCCACACCTCCCAGCCCAGGCCCCAGGCGCCGAGCGTAGGGTTCTCCCAATCGTCTTCGACAAACCGGACATCATTGGTTTTCAAGTCCAGCCCCAGCGCGCGTAGCGAACCGAGGTACAGATCCAGGATGTTGGCAGGAGCCGGCTTCATCACCACCTGGTACTGGTAGTAGTGCTGCAGGCGGTTCGGGTTCTCGCCATATCGGCCGTCTTTCGGACGCCGGCTGGGCTGCACATACGCTGCGCTCCACGGCTCCGGCCCGATGGCACGCAGGAATGTGGCTGTGTGGGATGTGCCTGCCCCGACTTCCATGTCGTAGGGTTGCAGGAGTACGCAGCCCTGGGCGTCCCAATAGGACTGCAATGTGAGGATGATCTGTTGAAACGTTTGCATCGGTGGTGAATCCGGCGGGTGGCATGTCGCATGCCAAGCGCCCGGCAGGCATACCGCCGATTTTACGGGCCTTCCCTGCGCGCATCGGCGCCCGCGCGCAGGGCAAAGGCCGCGACGACGAGCACGCCCGTCATCCACAGCGGCCACAGTCCGTAACGCGAGGCCCACCAGGCGAATGGGGTGATGCCGGCGCGGCCCTGCACGCTGCCCAGGAGGATGCCCCGCTGGTGCCGCTTCAATGCATGCGTCACGCGGGCGTTGTGGTCGATGATCACGGTGTCGCCCGTGTTGGTGGCGCGGATGAAAGGTCGCCCGAATTCAAGCGAACGCATCCTCGAGATCTGCAGATGCTGGTCTATCGCGACGCTTTGTCCGAACCAGCCGATGTTGCTCACGTTGACGAATATCGTCGGCGCCAGCGCCGGATCCGCAAAGCGCGCGGCCAGTTCCTCGCCGAAGAGGTCTTCGTAGCAGATGTTGGGGGCCAATCGTTCACCGCGCCATTCAAAGGAGGCCTGTCCGACGGCCCCGCGACGAAAGTCGCCCAGCGGAATGGACATGAGATCGGTAAACCAGCGAAAAAGTGGCGGAATGAATTCGCCAAAGGGAACCAGGTGGTGCTTGTCGTAGCGGTAGACCGGGGCCGCCGCCGCAATCGGCCCGGCTGGCTTGATGCCGGCAACCGCATTGGTGTAGCCCTGGATGGAGTCGCCCCACGGCACGCCAATCAATGCCGCCTGGTTGCCGCCGCGGTACCGTTCGACGAGGGCAACCCAGTAACCAGGCGGCAGTTGCTGTGGTAACAGCGGTATGGCGGTCTCGGGAGCGACCACCAAGCCGGCCGTGGCACTGCCAAGTTTTTCTCCGTACCAGCGCAACGCATCCGCGACGCCGGTTCCAGGCTGGAATTTCTCATCTTGCGCGATATTGCCCTGCAGTAGAGCCACATCGAGCACGGATGTCGGCGTTGTCGGAACCAGTGGCGACCACAGCAGCAGCGCCGACAGGCTGGCCGCTGCCCCAAGCGAGACCAGGTTTCTCGCTGCCCACGGGGCCTGGCTCCACGCCGCAATCAGGTACGCAATCAGGGCGGCAAACGCTGCTATGCCATACGCTCCCACGTAGTGGGCACTACGGCCCAGCCCATCCACATGCGCATAACCCGCAGCGCCCCAGCCAAATCCGGTAAACCATACGCCGCGGGCGAGCTCGGCCAGCATCCACAGGGCAGCAAACAAGATGGCCGGCGCCAGAAGGGATCGCCCCCTGAGCCGGACAAACACCCAGCTTGCCGCGCCATAGTAGAGCCCCAACACCAGCGCCAATGCGAGCACGGCGACGACTGCCAGCGGCGCGGCCAGACCGCCATAGGTGTGCATCGCGATGAAAAGCCACCAGAACGTTCCAGCCAGCCACGCGCTGGCAAACACCCATCCATGGATTGCGCCGTGCGCCGGCGTTCTGGATTGCAGAAGTTGCCGCGCCAGGATGGCCAAGGCGATCAACTGCAACCAACCCGAAGGATGGCCGTCCCAGGGGTTGGAGATCGACGCCGCGTGCAGCAGCCCGGCAGCCAGCGTCAGCAGGACGGAGCGGATCAACGGTGTTTGCTCAAGCGGAGGTCGGCGAAACCTTGAACCACTTCACCGCGCCACCCTTGGTGTGCAAGACCACAAAGTTCAGACCAGAGCGCATGTGTTGTTCCCCGCGCTTGGGAACGTGCCCCATCGAATGGGCGATCAGGCCCCCGATAGTGTCGAACTCGCCGTCCTGGTCGGCTGCAGTCATGCGCACGCCAAAGGCCTCTTCAACGCGCTCGATAGGGGTGTCCCCGCTGACCCGGTAGGTGCGGTCGGCCAGACCAAAAATGCTGCCGTCATCTTCGGCGATATCGAACTCGTCTTCAATCTCGCCCACGATCTGCTCGAGCACGTCTTCAATCGTTATCAAACCGGCCACGCGCCCAAACTCGTCGATGACGATTGCCAGATGGTTGCGATTCCCCCGAAACTCCCGCAGCAAGTCATTCAGGTCCTTGCTTTCCGGGACAAACACGGCGGGGCGCAACAAGGCGCGGATGCTGAACTCTGGCGCACGTTGCAGCTTGAGCAAATCCTTGGCCATCAGGATGCCAATGATGTTCTCGCGCTCGCCTTCGTAGACGGGAAATCGGGAGTGGGCGGTATCGATGACGACCTGCAGCAGTTCATCGGGGCTGGCATCGATATCAACAAGGTCCATTCGCGTTGCCGGAACCATGGCGTCCCCGGCGGACATGTCTGCCATGCGTATCACACCCTCCAGCATGGCACGTGATTCGGTGCCGATGACGTTGTTGTCCTCAGCCTCGGCCAGGGTTTCAATCAGTTCAGCTCGGGAGTCAGGTCCCGGGTGGAGGAACTCGGTAAGTCGCTGGAGAAAACTGCGCTTGTCGTCCTTGTCGGCAAGGCGCGCGGGACGAGAATCAGACACGTAGGGAGGGGGCGGAACACACCTTTGTTGGCAGACCCCAAGGATAGCGGAATGTTGCGTCGGTCGGCAAGGCGTTCAGGGGCGCACTATTGCTTGGGCTGGGCATCCGGCGACGGGGCACCAGGTTCGCGTTCACTGTCAAGCCGCATGGCCCCGAGCATGCGGGAAAACTGCCTGGCTTGCCGCTTCATGCGGTAGTCGGCCTGCGCAAGTTGCTCCTGCACGATTTCGCTGACTTGGGAGTCCAGATTTGCCGGTGGCAGACGCAGGAATGCATCTGTCTCCGAGCCATCGCGGTGCGCTACCGCACCAGCCTTTCGGGCGATTGCCAGCATCGCGGCGTTTTCACTCAGGGCATGAATGTACATCTGGGCCACGCCGTCATTGCGCGCATGCATGGCCGCGCGCTCGAAAAGCCGCGTGCCATAGCCACGCCCGCGCGCATGGGTGGCCACCGAGACACCAAACTCCGCCGCGTTGACGGCGGTACCGGTTGCGGGATATGCCAAATGCGCCAAGGCAAGCAGCCGAAGCTTGCGACTGAAGATTCCGAATATTTCGTCGCGGTCGAAATCGAGCCCATCGACATACGCCGCGATGTGCTCGTCGGTCGCCGCATGACCAAATCGCAAATAGCGATCGGAATTGCCCAAGTCCAGCAAATGACGGAGGATGTGCGGCCGATCGCTTTCCCCCAGCGTTCGTATCGGCACCATGAGCACTTTGCACAGTGTCTGATTTTCCCGGCTTGACTTGCCGGAGGGAGGGCCGGCGCCATTGGCGACGGGCGGCGATGGCACTGCCGAGAAGAGTTCAGAATCGATCATGCCTTCAATATAAGGGTTTCACCTGATTTTCCCTAGGCATTCGTTGGTGTGGGCCTTGCTGAAATAGGGGAATGCGCCAAGTTGAATTGCTCTTTGCCGGCCAAAGGTCATCATCCGCCCGGGTTAGTTCGCGACAATCGGAAGATCCGGGGCCGAAGATGGCGCCATCACGTCATGAATCCAGCACAAACCATAAGGGACACCGTCGCCGATGTTGCGCTGATGCGACGAACATCGATTGCCAACCCTCGGCTTCACCAGGCAATTGCGGCGGTCAAGCGTATCCAGTCACGCCGCTTCGGCAATACATATGAAGATCTCGCAATGGATCCGAAGTATCAGGCGGCGACCAGTTTCTTCCTTACGGAGTTATACGGTGAGCGGGATTACGAGGAGAGGGACGCCCAATTTGCGCGTGTTGCCGGCGCACTACAACGCTTGCTCCCGTCGGAGGCGTTGCAGACCGCCGTTTCCTTGGCACGCCTGCACGTTCTGAGCGAACGCCTGGACTACGCCATGGGAGAAGCCTGGCTGCTGCAAGGCGACTCCATGGACAGCCCAGCAGTTCGTTACGCGGCATGCTGGCAAAGCGTCAGCCGCCGAGACCAGCGCCATTTTCAGTTGGAGAGTGTGATTGCTATAGGCGAAGAATTGGGGCGGCTGACAAAGATAGTCGGCCTGCGCACGATGCTCTCTGCAATGCGCGGACCGGCCACGCTTGCGGGACTATCCTCGCTGCAGCGGTTTCTGGAATCGGGGTTTGATGCCTTCAAGTCATTGACAATTCGTGACAAAGGGCCAGCGAAATTCTTGGACGTTATTCGTGCAAGAGAAACCCGATTCATGAACCTGCTGTTTGACGGTACGGCTGAAGCCATTCGCGCAGCACTTGAAAACGGCTAATGCAGGGACACGCGATTTTCCTTTCGCACATGTCGAAAGGCCAAAAAAAACGCCCAGTCTTTCGACTGGGCGTTTTCACTTTAATAGCCTGACAATGTCCTACTTTCAC